>JBIJCY010000156.1:0-6728 GCA_044344385.1 Rhodocyclaceae bacterium
GGTCGTCGATAAGCTTCAGCACGGAAACATTGTTGGCGAAATGGGCATTATTTCTCCCGGACCACGGTCTGCCACCGTCGTTGCTACTACGGACTGCGAATTCGTAGCAGTTGACGAAAAGCGATTTCACTACCTGGTGCAGCAAACACCTTTCTTCGCCACCCAGGTCATGCGTGTCCTGGCAGAACGGCTACGCACTGCGAACAAGATGGTTCCGCCCATCGAGGATATTTGACGATCTCGTACAAAATTTCGCAACAGAAAAACCGATCAAATGAATGATCGAGTTGACTCACGGGATGATGGCCCGCAGGAATTCCGGCTCCAGTTTGTACAGGTAAGCAAGGATGGCTGCCCACACTGACCATGCCAGGCAGACTTGATTGCCAGCAGAAATTCTCTGGCTACTTTGAACGGTATCAAGTGAGGGCGTTCGGAGGCGTTAGCCTTGGCTGTCAACCAATCGACGAGCGCCAGCAACAAAAGAGCGCCGCCTCTGCCAGCCAGCAAAAGAACACATCCCGGATTCCTGTCCATTTGAGCCGCCCTTGGTGATGATGTCATCGTTGCAAAGAATCAGGCCAACCGTATACCTTGTTTATGACACCTGTGTGACAGACAGATTCCGGAAAATGTCGCAACCAGGCGCTTTGGCTGAACGAATCAGTTTCGGTAGATCACAGAATTCTGGAGAAACTGATACATCGCGGTGACTGCGAATGTTTCGGCCGGGCAGCCGTAGTCCGGATTGGTCAACTGGCCGGCAAGTTCGCTCAAGGAGTGAGCAACTCGGCGCCGATGAGGAGACAATGCCGGATCCAGTTGCCATACTTTAGCAGACTGGGCAATTTGGGCGTACTCGTCAGGAGTCATGTTTGCCTCTTGTCAAAGGAAGGCAGCAGAGGTGAGGCACGGGGAGAAGACTATAGCAAACATGCAAGTCCTCAGTCCAGTAAGATTGAGCAATTGTTGCCGCCTACCCGTTGCCAGTGCTGCTGAAAAACGGGTTCCGCTTGCCTGAGCCAGACCGACTCGCATTCACAGCAGAGTATTTCACGTTCACGCTGACGTTGCGTCGGCAAGCCATGGTAGCAATGCGCACAGCGCTGCTGCCTTGAATCGCCCGGCGACAAGGGACTTATAGCTCCGATACGACGCAATTTCGGCCATTCCGCTTGGCTACGTACAGTGCGCTATCGGCCCGACCAATCGCCGCATCGTGCGTTTCGCCGATTTTGCATAGCGTCACCCCAATGCTGAGTGTTATGCACAGCGGCGGTGGCCTGCCGGTATCGAAGGGCTGCTCCTCGACGCTTCGTCGCATGCGTTCAGCCAAAGCACGAACCTTGAAGAAGGAAGCCTCCCGGCTGACGACGACAAACTCCTCGCCGCCAAAGCGACCGAAAACTTCACCCTCGCCGAGCATTTCCTGCAGGCGGTCAGCCAGGCTGGTCAATATCCGGTCACCAACAAGATGGCCGAAGCTGTCGTTAACCCGTTTGAAATGGTCAATGTCGATCATCAGGACGCTGCATTCGGCACTCGCCAATTGTTGAACGATGATTTCGCTGATCGCGCCCTTGTTGAGGGCGCCAGTCAGCCGGTCATGCGCAGCCTGGTGGGCCAGCGACTGGGTGAGTGCCTCAAGTTTTCGGTTGAGGCGATTGAGATCGCGCTCGCGATGATCGGCGATACGAATCAACTGCTTTGATTCGTGCAACAGATGACGATAGCCCGCAAGCAAAGCGGTCAGTGCAGCCTTGCACTCCTCGGACAGATTACCGTCTTTAAGGGCAAGGCATGCCACCTCGGCAATCTGCTCCTCATGCGCAAAAAGATTGAATTCGTCGCTCACCATACCCCCTCTAAAACCGGTCAGGCAGTTTCAACGGCGTTGTACTTGAGCGTAATGAAATCGTTGGCGATGTCGGCGCCAAATTCGGCAATCGTGTCGTCCTCCGGATCGTGACGCCAGTTGAGCGTGACCGTATTGTGATTTGACGACGCCTGATCGAGCATACGGAACACATTCAGCAGAATTTTTGTGCTGCTCGAATTGAAATAGCGCAGCTCGATATCAACCGTGATTTGCGTATCTTTTGTCTGGCCAAGATATTCCATCAGCGAAGCAACCACCGGGCCGTAGAAGGCAAGTGCATTTTCAGGAAACGATTCGCCACGCAACTGCAGGTGATGCTCGGAAAACTTGAAGTCGATTGCGGGCTTGTCGCGCTCGCCAGGGATGTGAAGATCATGCATGAGTACTCCGATCGTATTCAGACGGTGGCTTTGAGATAGAAGAAGGAAAGCGCGTTGCCCGACCCGGGAATCGCTTCGAAGAAAAATTCAATGGGCTCAGATGCGTCGCGCGCCACAGTGAGAAAGCCCAGTCCGGCGCCCTTGCTGTTGTCGTCCTGCTCGTCAGTGCGCAGCTTGCGCTTGTACTCGGCCTTGATTTCGTCGAGTGGCATGGCGCGAATAGCCTCCAGCTTCTCCTGCAGGCGTTCCACGTGGCTGGTCGCCACGGTGTTGCCGGAAACGATGTAGTAGCGATCGTTCTTGCGGCCAACGGCGACGTTGCCACAAGGAGTCGGGGCCACGCTACTACCCGCTGCCGGCGCGGCATCGGTGTAGTGAATGATGTTTTGCATCATTTCAACGAAGGTTGAAAAGACCTTGCGGGTTGCTTTGCTTGAGCTGTCCTCGGCTTCCAGTTTGCCGCGCAGTGCCTCGCCCATGGCGGCAATAATGGCTTGCGACAGAAAGCCGTCGTAGTAGAAGAGAACTCCCTGCTCGGTAACGAACTGGCGATAAGCTTTGAAGATCTCGATATTCATTACGCACTCTCCCGCTGATAACGGAATCCAAACATACTGACATCATCACGCCGGGGCTGGCTTCCCTGATGCGCCAGGAATGGAGCGCGGATTGCACTCTGCTGTTCGGCCATCGGCAAATCCCGGGAAGCAAGAATGGTCGCGTGCAGGCGGCGCTTGCCGTAGGAAATTTGTCGCGCCTCGCCAACCTGATCGATGATGCCGTCGGTGGTGACGTAGATCGAAGTACCGGGCTGTAGTTCCAGGTAGCAATTTTCCCAGCAGAAGTCGATTGGCGTATCGGTATAACCGACGCCTGTGCGCGGTCCGTCGAGTGTCTGCACTGCTTCGTCATCAGGATGCAGAAAAAACAGCGGCGTTTTGGCTCCGGCGTAGGTCAACAGGTGCGACGTCGTATCGACCCAGCCAAAAGCCGCATCCATGCCGTCGTCGGAACGGTGGCCTTCGTCATGGTGATCGTCGTGTTCAGTGTGCGCCTGCCCATCAATCTGGCCGAGCGCCTGCTTGACAGATCGGTTCATGCGGCCAAGCAATGCCGCCGGATCGTGCCGGTTGTCCTGGGTCAACAGGTTGTTGAGGTACGACGCCATGATCAGGGTCATGAAGGCGCCCGGGACGCCATGCCCGGTACAGTCGATAACGGCAAAGAAGTAGCCGTCGTCGAACCGACGAAAATACAGATAGTCGCCGCCGACCGTATCACGCGGGTCCCAGATCATGAAGTAATCGTTCAGGCAGCTCGCCATGTCCTGCCGCGAGGCGCGCAGGAATGACGACTGGATGACCCGCGCGTAATTGATGCTCTCCATGATCAGATGATTCTTGTCGGCCAGATCGGCCGTGCGCTCGCTCACCAGGTGTTCCAGATTGTCGCGATTGAAGCGTACCGATTCGGTCATCGTGTTGAAGGCACGTGCGAGTTGCCCGATTTCATCGTTGCGCTCGATCTCCATCTTCACGTCGAGGTTACCGCCAGCGACTTCTTCAGTGGCTGTAATCAATTTGCGGATCGGGAACGAAACGTACATCACGTAGAGCATGTAGATGACGACAACCAGAGCACCAAAGGAGACGAGAAGATTGAGCGCCAGTTGCTGATAAAGATTCCACAGACGGTGTTCGATGCTCGTATCGAGCAGCCGGGTGTAATGATCCAGCGAGGCATACATCTGGCCGATCGGCCCCGGCGAGATCGCTTGCCCGGAATCCAGCGAGATATCGCGCTTCACAACGCCGAAGGCACTCAGATTCTCGTTTTCTGACCAGGTCATCGCGGCAAAGAAAGCCTGTGGCGGAGAATCGAAGAGTTTGCCAAGCAGTTTGAACTGGGCAAAGGTATCGACCGCTTCGGCAATTCCGGTCAGGCGTTCGATATCGCCGGCAAGCTCTTTTTTCAGCGACGGCATGGTGGTCAGCACCTTATTGCTGATTACCTCGCGAACCTCCTCCAGCCCGGTACCCGTCATCGTGTTCAGCGAAATGATCAGATTCTTGTCGTCGCGCAACAGGTCGTGACTGGCATAGACGCCGGCACCGATATCACGGATTTTCGACGCCTGTTCGATCAGCGACGGCATCTGGCGAACAACCAGCTGTGCAAGGTAGAAGGTGCCGACATAGGGATCGACCGAAAGATGCGTTGAGTCAGCAGCGCTGGAAATGACGGCGGTCAGTTTACTGATGGCTTCGTTATGACGTTCAAGCACCTGCATCTGGTTGAGTCTATCGCCGGACTTGATCTCCTGCCAGAGTCGCAAAGCGCCCAGCCAGCGCGGATCGTCGGCAAGCGCCGGCATATCTCTGCGGAAATTGGCTTCGACTGCCGCGATGGCGCTATCGATCTGACGCTGGCGCTCCTTCAGCGCCGGCTTCAGAAGTTTGGTGTGTTCATTGCGAAAATTATCGTCAGCGCTGGCCCAGGCATTAGCCAGCCCGCGGTGCTGTTGTAGCGGCTCGATCAGCGCGCGCAGCGGCTGGACGAGCAGCAAGCCAGTACGCTCAAGCGAGGCGCGCTGAATCTGCCCGGAAAGGCTGAAGAACAACTGCCCAGTCAAGAGCAGAATCGCCACCCCGGCAATCAGGCCGATAGCCTGAATCTTTTTTGGGTAACTCAAGCGAGCCATCAGGTCGACTGCCGGGTTCGCAGTGAGCCATGCGGGTGCACTAATTGAAATGGAAGGCACGTGTAACCTCTGTTGTATGGCGCGAGGCCGCAGTCTAGCGACGCAGTATTACCTTCCAGTGAAAGTTTTACGACACGGGATTCCAGACGATATGCAGGCCAATGCCAACAGACAGACTTGCAAACTAATAAACATCGATATAAACTGTTTAAACGATATAAACTGTTTAATTCGACAAAAGGAGACTCACCATGGCCACCAGCACAAAACCGGTCACCACAAAAAACAGCAGCCCGGCAACGACTGCAGCGCCTGCCGGCGCACCAAAAAAGCTAGTAGCAGCCGCCAAACCGGCAACAAAACCTGCCGCCAAGGCCGTTGCGAAGCCCGTTGCCAAAATTGCCGCCAAGCCCGCTGCAAAAGCCGCGCCGAAAACAGCCGCCAGCGTCACGCCAAAGCCAGCGCCGAAGCCAGCACCAAAGCCCACAGCAATCAAGGTCGCAGCGCAGCCGGCAGTGAAGGCTATCAAGCCCAAAAAGGCCAAGATGATCCGCGACAGTTTCACCATGCCGGAAGCCGAATACAGCCTGATCGCCGCAGTCAAAAAGCGTTGCCTTGCACTGGGCGTATCCGCCAAGAAAAGTGAAGTGCTGCGCGCCGCGATTATCGGCTTCGTTGCCCAGTCGGATGCTGCCGTCACCGCTGCCGTAAAGTCCCTGACAGCCATCAAAACCGGCCGTCCACCCAAAGGACAAAAGTAGGAACGTTCCTTAAAAAAGCTTGGCATCGTTGATACCTTAAAACAAGAAGCCGGGGCTGCTCCGGCTTCTTGTGACGCCAGCCTGCAAGTCAGACAACCGCGCCAATCGCCTCACGCAACACCGCCTCGAAACGCAGGGAAACGACGTCCCAACCCTTACCCGACACACTCCGGCGCGCCCGCTCACGCAGTTCTTGCAGGACAACACGGCTGTGCGTCATCGCTGCCGCTGCCTGAATGAATGCCTCGTCGTCACCCGGCGCAACCGTTCGGCCGTTTTCACCGTCAACAATCATCTGGGCCGCCGCCGCGCTGCGAAAGGCGACGACTGCGAGACGGCTCGCCATGGCCTCCTGCGTCACATTGCCGAAAGTTTCCGTAAGACTGGGAAAGAGAAAAATGTCGCCCGACGCGTAATGCGTTGCGAGGTCGCATCCCAAACGCTGCCCGGCAAAATGGTGCTCCGGATAGCGCCGTTCCAGTTTGGCACGTAGCGGGCCGTCGCCAACCAGGACAAAACGCGCATTGGCACAACGCTCCTTGATTGCCGCAAACGCACGCAACGCAAGATCGATATTTTTTTCAGCCGCCAGTCGCCCGACGTAAAGCACGACGAGATCGTCGGCAGCCATACCCCATTCGGCACGCAAGGCATCACTGCGCCGTGCCGGATCAAACAACGCCACATCGACACCACGGCCGACCACACGCACGCCGGACAAGCCCTCACCCGCCAGACTGGCGGCCAGTGCTTCGGTCGGCACCAGCGTCGCCCGGGTACGCCGGTGAAAGCTGCGCAAATAGCTAGCCACAGCCGGCTGCAGCCAGCCGATGCCGTAGTGCCGGCTGTAGCGATCAAAGTTGGTGTGAAAGCCCGAAGTCACCGGAATTCCCAGCGAACGTGCAGCAGCCACCGCAGACCAGCCAAGCGGCCCCTCAGTGACCACATGCACGGCATCCGGCCGCGGGGGCCCCCACGCCCCCCGCCGGCGGGGCGTTGGCGGGCAA
>JBIJCY010000142.1:0-7036 GCA_044344385.1 Rhodocyclaceae bacterium
TCTTGCAGCACATCATTTATTCGCTGAAGCCCGGCGGCAAAGCGGCGGTGGTCGTGCCCACCGGCTTTATCACCGCGCAAAGCGGTATCGACAAAGGCATACGCCAACATCTGGTGGATAACAAAATGCTCGCCGGCGTGGTTTCCATGCCCAGCAACATCTTCGCCACCACGGGCACCAATGTGTCCATCCTGTTCATCGATGCAGCCAACAAGGCCGACGTAGTACTGATCGACGCCTCCAACCTTGGCACCAAGGTCAAAGACGGCAAGAACCAGAAAACGCTGCTCTCCGAAGCCGAGGAAGATCGCATTATCGCTACCTTCAACGCCAAGCAGGCAGTAGAGGATTTCTCGGTGGTGGTGAGTTACGCCGACATCGCCGCCAAGAATTATTCCTTGAGCGCCGGGCAGTATTTCGATGTAAAGATTGAGTATTCAGACCTGACGCCCGAGCAGTTCGCCGCGAAGATGCAGGGTTTTACCAGCAATCTGGACAAGCTATTCAAGGAATCGGCAGCGCTGGAGAAGGAAATCAAGAAGCAGTTGGCGGGGTTGCGCTATGAGTAAATTCGGCACGGAAAACAGCACCACGGAGTTCAAACGGCAACTCAACGATGCGCTGGAGAAAGAAGTGGTCGCCTTCCTCAATTCAGCCAAGGGCGGCGATCTCTACATCGGTGTGGATGATGAAGGTGAAGCGGTGGGTGTGGATGATGCGGATGCCCTGATGCTGGCCATCTCCGACCGTATCAGGAACAACATCCTGCCCACCTGCCTTGGGCTCTACGATGTCTATGCACAAGAGCACGAAGGAAAAACCATCATCCATGTAGTGGTTACACGCGGCACCGAAAAGCCCTATTACCTGAAGCGCTACGGCCAATCGCCTGCCGGCTGCTTCATTCGCGTAGGCAGCGGCGTGCAGCCCATGACGACCGGCATGATCGATCAAGTCTATGCCGGGCGGGTGCGCAACTCGCTGCGCAACATTCCCGCACCCACCACACTTAAGCTCGCGTTCCAGCAACTGAAAATCTACTATCAGGAAAAAGGCTTCGAGATCAACGACGCCTTTTTGCACAATCTCGACCTCTACGTACCGGAAAGCGAACGACTCAACTACGCTGCCTACCTGCTGGCCGACACCAACAGTATTTCCATCAAGGTCGCCAAATATGCGGGCACCGATAAATGCGACCTGATCGAAAATCAAGAATACGGCTATTGCTCACTGCTCAAGGCCACGCATCGCGTACTCGACAAGTTGGAAATCGAAAACCGCACACTCACCCGCATCACTGGCGCGGCCGAACGCGAGCAGCGCCGTCTGTTCAATGCACGCGCCCTGCGCGAAGCGCTAATCAACGCCATCATCCATAACGACTACGCCGCCGAAGTGCCGCCTTTGGTGGAGATTTATTCTGACCGAATCAGCATCACCTCCTATGGTGGGCTGCTGAGTGGTTTGAGTTTGGAAGAATGCCTGAGCGGCCGCTCCATGCCCCGCAACCGCGAACTGATGCGCGTTTTTCGGGACATGGAACTGGTCGAACACCTGGGGTCAGGAATGCGGCGCATTCTGAACGCCTACGACAGCGGCATTGTTCATATCAGCGAGCACTTTTTTGAACTGCGTTTTCCGATGGATGAGCGCGCACTCGAAATCGCGAGTGAAGGGGCAGCAGAGTCAGGGGCAGAGTCAGGGGCAGAGTCAGGGGCAGAGTCGCTACGGCTGCGGATACTCCTGCTGTTGCAGACCTCACCTTTGTCCAAATCAGAGCTGGCCCGAGAATTGGGTCTCAACAGCGTCACAGGTGCACTGAACCGCTCGGCAGGTGCCTTACTGGAACAAGCCTTGATTGAGAGAACCCTGCCGAACAAACCAAATAGCCGCTTGCAAAAATACCGGCTGACGCTGGCGGGGCGGCAGTGGCTTGAGTTTGGCGGGGCAGGAGATCAAGAAGCAGCTGGCGGGGTTGCGGTATGAGGCTTAACGCATCCAAGTACAACCAGCATTGGCAAGAAAAGGCGCTGAACGAGTTGGGCGATTTTCAGCGTGGTAAGTCGCGTCATCGCCCAAGAAATGACATCGAGTTGTTTTCCGGCGGTAAGCATCCTTTGATACAGACCGGTGAAATCAAACATGCCAATTTGTACATAACGGAACATTCCGCTGCCTACAATGACTTCGGACTTGCACAAAGTAAGCTTTGGCCTAAGAACACACTTTGCATCACCATCGCGGCAAACATCGCCGAGACCGCGCTTTTGGGCTACCCAATGTGCTTCCCGGATAGCGTTGTCGGGTTCAACGCGTATCCAGAACAATCGTCTGAATTGTTCATGCACTACGTTTTTACCTACATCAGACGCGCCATCCAGAATTCGGCAACGGGCAGCATTCAAGACAATATCAATATTGAATATCTAACCAGTCTCAAGTTCAAAATCCCCTTCAAAAATTACCAGGAGAAAATCGCCGCAATTCTCTCCGCCATCGACGCCAAAATCGACTGCAACAAGCGCATCAACGCCGAGCTGGAGGCGATGGCCAAGACGCTGTACGACTACTGGTTCGTGCAGTTTGACTTCCTCGACGCCAACGGCAAACCCTACAAATCCTCCGGCGGCAAGATGGTCTACAACGCTACGCTGAAACGGGAGATTCCGGCGGGGTGGGAGGTTGGACCGCTTTCAGATTGGATCGCTAGTGATAAAACCGGAGACTGGGGAAAGGATGTGGCAGACGGTAACTACACGTTAAGTGTGGATTGCATTCGCGGCACTGACATCAATGGATTAAACGGCACGGGCACTGTTGCCGCACCCACGCGCTTCATACTTGAAAAAAATAGAGGAAAGATCCTCGCACCTTTTGATTTTGTCATAGAAATTTCGGGCGGTAGTCCTACGCAATCAACAGGTCGGTTGACACTGATTACTTCGGAGGCAATCAAGCGGTTTCCCAGGCCAGTTATCTGTTCGAACTTCTGCAAATCTATATCACTGGGAGATAACGCTTATGTTTTTAACTTTGCATATTTGTGGAAATCGGCTTACGAGAGCAAGGTCTTGTTCGGATGGGAGGGCAAAACAAGCGGCATAAAAAATCTTTTGTTTGATGCTTTTACCAGTAAGCATATGGTGTGCATGCCGCCACAAAAGCAGGCGCAACGTTTTTTTGATTTTGTGAGCCCGTTGGAAGATAAGAGGCAAAAGCTCCTGCAAGAAAATGATGAGCTCGAATCTTTGAGAGATTGGCTCCTTCCCCTGCTGATGAACGGCCAGGTCACGGTGGCGTAAATGGCCAAGAAGAAACCGCCACAGGCGCCCAGGAAAACTGAGGTCTCCCTCGTCCGCTCATCTGCTGCCGAGTACCTGACCTTTGTCGCCGCCACAGGCAATGGCAACGCCAGCGTGGAGATGCGCTACGAGGATGAAAACCTCTGGCTCACGCAGAAAATGATGGCCACGCTCTACGATGTGTCGGTGCCGGCGATCAGCCAGCACTTGAAGCGCATCTATGCCGACAACGAGCTGGAGCGCGCGGCAACTGTTAAGCAGTACTTAATGGTTCAAACCGAAGGCGAGCGGGAGGTTGAGCGCAAGGTTGACCACTACAGCCTGCAGGCCATCATCGCCGTCGGCTTCAAGATCGAAAACGAGCGCGCAGTGCAGTTCCGCAAATGGGCCAACCAGATCGTCAAGGACTACACGATTCAGGGCTGGGTCATGGATGTGGATCGCCTGAAGAGCGGCGGCAGCGTGCTGACCGAAGATTTCTTCGAGCGGCAGTTGGAGAATATCCGGGAAATCCGGCTCTCCGAACGCAAGTTCTACCAGAAGATCACCGACATCTACGCGACCGCGCTGGATTACGACACTTCGGCCACAGCAACAAAGCGCTTTTTTGCAGCAGTGCAGAACAAGCTGCACTACGCCATTCACGGACAAACGGCGGCCGAGGGGATCGTGGATCGGGCGGATCACCAGAAGGACAACATGGGTCTGACCCACTGGGAAAACGCGCCCCACGGCAAGATCCACAGATACGATGTTTCCATCGCCAAGAACTACCTCTCCGAGTTCGAACTGGCGCAGATGCAGCGGATCGTTTCTGCCTATCTGGACATGGCCGAACTCCAGGCCATGCGCCGCATCCCCATGACCATGCAGGATTGGGAGGAGCGCCTCGGTGGTTTTCTGAAGCTATGGGATCGCGAAATTCTGCAAGATGCCGGCAAGGTCTCGGCGGAAATCGCCAAGGCCCATGCCGAAAGCGAATTCGAGAAATACCGCATCGTGCAGGACCGGCTGTTTGAAAGTGACTTTGACAGACTCATCAGACAGGTTGAGTCCGGCAGCCGACCGGACATCGCCGAGGAATAGCGGAGATGGCTACGAAGAAGAGCACGCCCAGTTGGAGCGACGTCAAGACCAAGCTCGTGGACTTCGACCGCGCTGGCTTGCTCGGGCTGCTGCAAGACCTGTACGCAGCCAACAAGGATAACCAAGCCTTCCTGCACGCCCGCCTCAGTCTTGGCGACGATGTGCTCAAACCGTACAAGGTCACCATCGACCGCTGGCTATGGCCCGATGTGTTCAAGAATCAGGACACCTCGGTCGCCAAAGCCAAAAAACCTATCGCCGATTACAAAAAAGCCATCGGCCAAACGGAAGGTCTGGCCGAACTGATGGTGTTTTATTGCGAACGGGCAGCGGGGTTTAGCAATGATGTCGGGCTGCAGGATGAGGGCTACTTCGACGCGCTGTTGCGGATGTTCGAGCAGGCCTTAAAAACCAGCGCCAGTCTGGCCGACGCGCAACGCCAACCGTTATGGGACAGGTTGGATGCCGTGCGCAGCACCTGTCACAACTTCGGCTATGGCGTGGGTGACGATATGGACGACTTGCTTGCCGAGTACGGGGCCGATGATTGAAAGCGATCAGTTGGCCGCACTGCAAGCCGAAAACGTCCGCCTGATCGCGCTGCTGGAGGGTCACGGTATCGAATGGCGTTTGACGCCTCAGCCAATCCCTCCTGAACCAGCGCCACCCATCCCTGAGCCAGAATCATCCCGTTTTTCGACCGCCGAAAAGGTGGCGCTGTTTCGTCGGCTGTTTCGCGGCCGCACCGACGTCTACCCAATCCGCTGGGAGAGCAAGACAACCGGCAGGACCGGCTACACACCGGCCTGTGGTAACGAGCGGCTGGTCGGTGTTTGCGAAAAACCACGTATCAAGTGCGGAGAGTGCGGCAACCGTCTGCTGATTCCGCTAACGGATACGGTTATCTACAAGCACCTCACCGGCAAATGCACCATTGGCGTCCCCAGCGAAGTTAAATCCAGTGAGTTCCGCGTCGGGCTGGTGCCTGCTTCAGTACGTGATTTGACCGCTGCCGGTCTCGATGATTGATACGCCAATGGCCACGGTAAAAGCCGTGGCCATTTTCTTTTATACCGCGCGTTGGATGATCAGTGCTTGTGGTCCGTATGCCCGTCCTTTGCCGGGGGCGCCACTGGCATCAAGGGCGTAAAACGCGCCTGCTCGGCGGTCTTGCCCGACAGGGTGATCGAAACCACTACCTTCATATCCGCCGCCGAGGCGTACATACCAACGCCCTTGAGCCGATTGTCGCCATCGGGGAGCAGCTTGATGCTGACCTTCTGTTTGCCGACGAGCAGCGTCGCCGTGCCGCCGGCGCCAACGGTCGGAATCTTGCCGCCGGCATGGTCGGTAACGTACACGATCAGCGGATTCTCCTTCGTTTCCTTGCTGTCCTTGCTTACCAGTAGTTCGAAATGATATGCACCAGCCATGCGTTGCTGGCCACCGTTAGGTGATTTTTGGGCACCGAGATGTTCGTCGCTATGCGCAAGTACGGGAGAAGTCGCCAGCATCAAGACGCTGGCAGCAAAAAAAGAAATCAGGATTTGCTTCATCAGGGAAACTCCTTCGTTATCGGAAACCGGGTTGGGACTAAAAGCAGGGGCTGGTATCAAAAACTTTCGCCTTCATTGGTAGCGAGTAAGCGCTCCAGGGCCGGCCGGCCCCACAGCCAGAACATCAGCGGCGTGAGCAGGGTATCGAGCAGCGTCGAACTGATCAGGCCGCCGAAGATCACCACAGCCACCGGATGCAGCACCTCCTTGCCCGGCGCATCGGCCGAGATGAGCAGCGGCAGCAGCGCGAAAGCGGCGACCAGCGCGGTCATCAGCACCGGCGTCAGGCGTTCGAGCGAGCCGCGAACGATCATGGGCTGGCCGAATTTTTCGCCCTCGAAGGCACACAGGTTAATGTAGTGACTGATCTTCAGGATGCCGTTGCGCGTGGCGATGCCGGTCAGCGTGATGAAGCCGACGAGTGCCGCGACCGACAGCGGCTGCCCGGAAATCCACAGCGCGATGACACTGCCGATCAACGCCAGCGGAATGTTGCCCATGATGATGAAAGTCAGCGCCGCCGAGCGGTAACGGCTGTAGAGCACCATGAATATCATGGTCAGCGAAACGGCGGCAAGCAGGGTGATCAGCCGCGCCGCCTGCTCCTGTGCCTGGAACTGGCCTTCCAGCGCAGTGAAATAGCCTTCCGGCAGCGGCTTGGCGGCCAGTTCGGCGCGAATATCGGCGATCACCTTCGACATGTCACGGCCATCGGTATTGGCGGACAGCACAATACGGCGACGGGAATTCTCGCGGCTGACCTGATTCGGGCCGTCGCTCTCTTCCACGCTGGCGATCTTCGACAGCGGCACATAGCCGCCCGGCGTTTCGATCAACAAATCCGCCAGCGTTTGCGGGCTGCGCGCCCCTTCGGGCAGGCGCACCAACAGATCGAAGCGCCGGTTGCCCTCGACGATCTGCGTAATCCGCTCACCTTCGATCATCTGCTGCAAACCACGCAGTATCGCGCCGGGCGCCACGCCGTAGCGTGCTGCTTTTTCGTAGTCGAGATGGATCTTGACCTGCGGGATCAGCACCTGCTTTTCGATCTGCAAGTCGGTCACACCGGGAATCTTCGCCAGCCGGCTG
>JBIJCY010000143.1:0-7024 GCA_044344385.1 Rhodocyclaceae bacterium
CGAAGCCACCGGCAACCTACCGGTCGTTCTGAACAGCCTGAGCGAATCACTGAAATGGGAAGACGAACTCGCTTCGCAAACCAAAAAAATCATCATGTACCCGGCGTTTGTCGGAACGATCGTGCTTGCCGCCACCTTCTTCCTGATGGTCTACATGGTGCCGCAGCTCAAGCAGTTCGTAAAAAACATGGGGCAAGTACTACCCATGCAAACCCAGGTCCTGTTCTTTGTTTCCGACGCACTGGTCGCTTACTGGTACGTCGTCCTGTTGCTCCCCATTTTTCTTGTCGGGGGGCTGTACATTCTGCTCCACAGCAACCCGCTGGCGCGCGTCCGTTTTGACGGCATCAAGTTGAAGCTACCGCTGGTTGGCGACATCATGCGCAAGATTATCCTCTCGCGCTTTGCCAACACCTTTGCATTGCTTTACGCCTCAGGCATTCCGATTCTTGACTCGATCCGCACCACCAAGGACGTGGTGGGCAACCTTGTCGTTCGCCAGGGACTGGAGCGTGTCGAGCAACTGATCGGCGAAGGACAGAATGTGACTGCAGCGTTTCACAGCATCGGCTTCTTCCCGCCGCTCGTCATCCGCATGCTGCGCGTCGGCGAAAGCACCGGCCGCCTCGACGACGCACTGCTGAACGTCAGTTATTTCTACAATCGCGACGTAAAAGAATCGGTCGAAAAAGTGCAACAACTGATAGAACCGATGCTTACCGTCCTGCTCGGAAGCCTGCTAGGATGGATCATGCTTTCTGTTCTCGGGCCGGTATACGACGTCATCAGCAAGATCAAGACCTGAACAATGAAAACACGCCGACTGATTTACCTGAGCGCTCACCAGGCAACCGTCCTCCGCTGGCAGGCGGGCGCGCTGATTGGCGAGGGATTGTTTGAGGCCACCGCAGAAGGCCAGCAGCAGTTCGCGGCTTATCTGACAAAGCATTCTAAAAGCCTCTTCGCGCTGCTCGCCAACGTCGCTGAAGAAGGCTTCCAGATTGAAACCATTCCCTTTCTGCAGGGTGCCGATCGTAAAGCGATCATCGGCCGCAAGTTCGGGCAACTGTTTTTCAATGCAACACTCACCGCATCGCTTTCGCTTGGGCGCGAAAAATCGCGGCGCAAGGACGAGCGCATCATGCTCGCCGCGCTTACCAACAACGATTTTTTTGAACCCTGGCTAAAGGTTATCAACGAAGCTGAGGTCGCCCTCTCCGGCATCTATTCCCTGCCGTTGCTCGGCCCATCGCTGTTCAGGAAACTCAAGATTACCGAAGAGCGCTGCCTGCTGCTCACGGTGCAGGACCAAAGCATCCGCCAAAGCTACTTCGAAAAAGGCGAGCTGCATTTCAGCCGCCTCACCCCGCTACAAAACAGCAGCATCGGCGGCATTGCGCAAACACTCTCTGCAGAAGCCATCAAGCTGCAACAGTACCTTTCCGGACGAAGACTGCTCGGGCGTGGCCAGCCGATTACTGCATATATTCTGGCGCATTCAAACGCGCTGAAAGCCATTGAAGCAAGCTGTGCCGACACTGACACCCTGCATTTCAACGTTCTCGACATTGAACAGGTCGCGCATAAAATCGGCCTGAAAACGCCGCCGCTCGACACACACAGCGAACCTATTTTCCTGCAACTGCTGGCTGCCGCACCGCCGCCTGTGCAGTTTGCCAACGACGACCAGCGTCACAATTTCCACCTGTGGCAGATACGCACCGCACTGTATGCGACTGCTGCAGTCGCGTTGTTCAGTTGCCTGCTGTTTGCCGGCGACCAGCTTTACCATGCCTACAACATAGGCCAACAAACCGCAGAACATCAAATGCAAGCCGGCATTGCCCGTCAGCGTTACAACGATGTCGCCAAGACATTCCCGCCGATCCCGACCAACAATGAAACCTTGCGCCGGGTGATTGATCGTTACGTTGAGCTCGGAAAGAGGAGCACATCGCCTGACAGGCTTTATCACGAGATCAGCCGGGCGCTGCAGAAGTCTCCCTCAATTGAGATCGAAAACATAGACTGGAAAGTCGGCGGCGCCGCCGCGCCTACCGGCACAAACTCCAGCAGCGCCCCTGGTTCCATACAGCTAGACGAGGGTAGCGAAACGGCATTCGTGCGCGGCACGCTGCGGCTTAGCCATCACACCAATGCGCGGCAGTTGTTGGCCGTATTCAATCAATTTGTCGATGCGCTAAAAGCCAATTCAAAACTACAAGTCAACGTTCTGCAGCAACCCTTTGATATTGAATCGGGCAAATCACTCAAGGGTGGTGAAACAACGATCTCGGAAGACAAGCCGCGCACATTCAGTATTCAGATCAGCAGAAAGATCGAATCATGAAACTTGGCAAAGCCGACTTCGCAAAAATTCAGGCAAGCCTATTGGTTGTGGTGCTGGCAATCGCCGTCGGCACAACCTCCGTCCTGTTTTCACTGCAACAAACAAAATCCGCAAAACTCGCCAACAGTGCCGCGACTGCCGAGCATAATGAGTTCGAACGCAAGCTCAAGCAGGTGCGTAACGAAGAAAGTGAAATCAAGGAAAAATCAGCCTTGTTCAGCAATCTTCAAGCACGTGGCGTGATCGGTGAAGAACAGCGCCTCGACTGGGTTGAGCTGCTCAAGGACATCCATGACAAGCGGCGCCTGATTGGCGTTGAATTCGAAATCGCGCCGCAACGAGCACTTGACAGCAACGCAGGCAGCAATTTTTCATTCTATGCCAGCACCATGAAGCTGCAATTCAAGCCACTGCACGAGGAAGACGTCACCCGCCTGCTTGGCGACCTGCGCAGCCAGGCAAAAGCATTGATCCAGGTAAAAAGCTGCAACGTCAGCCGCCTGCCGCGCGGCAGCGTCGAATCCGGCGGCAGTGTTGCGCAGTTGCAGGCCGACTGCCAGATCGACTGGGTCACGGCTCGGGAGGCAAAAAGCAAATGACGACGCCGCCCTCCCCGCTTCTTTGCAAATCGCTGATTGCGCTTTTGCTGGCCATTGCGCTTACCCCTGCCGCCCGTGCGGAAGAAACGCTTGGCCGCCTGTTTTTCACCCCGGAACGCCGGCAAGCCCTTGACCGGCAACGACAATTGAACATTCAAGACAGCAAGCAGGTCGTCGAAGACCCGACGCTGACCATCAACGGCATGGTGACCCGCAGCAGCGGCAAGCGCACCAGCTGGATCAACGGTGCCGCGCAAAACGAGAACGAAATGTCCGGTGGCACGGTCATCATCCCTCGCAAAAAAGAGCGAGGCGTAGTTGAGGTTCAGGGAGGAGATTTGCCGGCCGCGACCGCGCGTATCGGCGAAACGGTTAACCGCAATACCGGGGAAGCCCGCGACCTGTTGAACGATGGCCGGATTGTCATAAAACCCTCAGCAGCAAAATAGCCGATGGGTCCGCGCCGCAGCACAGCCAGTCTCACATCACAACGCGGCGCAGCGCTGCTCATTTTCGCGCTGATTCTTATCAGCACGCTGCTCGGTTTCTTCCTTAGCCGGTTGAACTCAACAACGCTCGGCACTCAACGCGACCAGATCACAAATGATGCACTGGCACAGGCAAAGGAAGCGCTGATTGGTTTCGCGGCAACCTACCGGGATACACACCCGGACGCCGGAAACAACAACGATAAGCTATTCGGCTACCTGCCCTGTCCCGACACCGATAACGATGGCGCCTCGGACAGCTGCGGTGCTACCGACGTATCCCTTGTCGGCCGCTTGCCATGGAAGACACTCGGCCTACCACCACTCCGTGACGGCAGTGGCGAATGCCTGTGGTACGCAGTCTCCGGCCGCGCCAAGGACAACCCAAAAACTGACATTTTCAACTGGGACACGCTTGGCCAGCTCATCATTCAGGATGCAGGCGGCGTGATACTGGCCGGCGCAAGCGCCCACGAATACCCGCTGGCCATCATCCTCGCCCCACGCTCTCCCATCGCTGCACAATCACGCACCTCTGCCGGCGCGTCGGAATGCGGCGGCAGCAATACCACCACCGACTATCTCGAAGGGATCGGCGCCCTTGGTACAGGCAACACCACACTGACACTCGCCAACGCAGACAGCATCCATAACGGCACCAACAATGACCTGGGACTGTGGATTTCCGGACGTGAACTATTCGAGCGCATCAAGCGGCGGCAGGATTTCGCCAGTGACATCAAGAATCTGCTCGACAAGCTGAAAACCGAACTGGACGGCATCGCGCCGGCCAGCCTGCCGACCGGCCTCGCCACGGTGCTTGGCACACCAACCTGTCCGGTTGCGGATGGCCTCAACGATCAAAAAGACGCCTACTTCAGGTGCAACTGGAAAGACAACCTCAAGTATTTTGCCAGCCCGCCGGCTCCACCAACACCGGTCACCATCAACGGGGCCAGTTGCAATGCCGTCCTCTTTTTCGGCGGCGAGCGCAATCCCGGACAGAGCAGGGCAACTGCATTGGAAAAATCTACCGACAGCAATTATCTCGAAGGCACTAGCAGCACGGTTTTCTCCGTCGGCGGCAACTACTCGATCAGCGAAATTTTCAACTTCAAACTTCCGGCGACCGATCTCTCGCGCTGCATTCAGGGCTTGCCTGCAGGCGGTACGCAAAAATCATTCGCTGCCGACTTCGGGTCTTTCGCGGCTGTCGAAGGGGGCGGGGGGGCGGCCGTCACCCCGGATGCGAGCAACCAGACCGTTGCCATCACCCATACCGGTATCAGCGGCAACGGCTGTTTCTGGCTTTCCGACCTCATTCCACTGGCCGGCAAAACCCTGCGCGCTTACTACGAATTCCAGTTTCTTCAGGCAGATGCCTACGCGCTTACTCCTCCCACTGGGAGCGATCGCGGCTACGGATTTACTTTCCAGATAGTAAAAAGCGACGGTTTAAGTGCCCCAAACACATGCAACTCTTCAGTAAGCGCGATGGGGGCGCTCGGCGCATCTGACATGTGGGGAACGCTCTCCTTCATTGTCGAAACGGATGTCCATAAAAGCGGCACCGATCCAGCCGGCAATCACACGGCAATCATGACCAACGGTAATCTCAGCCATACTGCAGATCCACTCGGCACGGTGAATGCTGCTTGCAATGGAACCGCCACCGGTTGCCTGCACAGCCCCGCCAACAAATTCGAGGAAGGTGACGCGACAGACAACGACCCGTTACCGTCCAAACACAATCAACGGATTGAAATCCATACTGGCTGCAATAGCACCTGCACCAGCTGCACGCCGGCAGACCATTTTGCGCCAGCACCCTACACAAAAACCTACGCAAAAATCAGTGTATGGTCCGATTGCGTCGATTGCACCAGTGTCAGCACCGACTTTCTCGGTAGCGAATTGATCGCCGCTACGGAAAACCGCGATTTCAGCTTAGCGGGAAACTGGACCGGAACCAACTGGACCCTCACCGCCGGCGCCTTTGACCATGTCGCTGGGGCCAATCCGGCCACGCTACCGAATTCCGCACTGAGCAGCGCGCCGGTGGCCACGTCCACCTACAACGTTAAAACAACTGTGGCAACCAACACTTCCGGTTCTTTAGCAATTTCATTCGGCGGGACATCCAGCGGATCAATTCCCCTGAGCGTCGGAAACACGACCCTCAACATTCAGTTAAAAGCTGTTTCTGCGGGTGTTCTGACGGTAACGCCGGACACAACATGGGCCGGAACGATCGACAATGTGAGCGTTACACCCTGGAACATTCCCACCATACAGCGCTGCCTCAATCTCAACACGGAATTAAACTCGGTATACGTCGGCTTTACCGGCGGGTTCCTCGGCGCCACGGATACCATTCAGGGTGTTTCATTCAGCAACTTTTTTGTACGTAGCGATTGATCGGCAAGACCCATGAAAAAAGCACCTCCCCTTCTTTTGTTACGCAAAGTCGAGCAAGGCTTCACGCTTGTCGAACTGGCAATGGTGCTGGTTATCTTTTCGCTGCTCGTTGGCGGCATGTTGATGGGGCTTGGTGCACAGCGGCAGGTTGCCGAAAGCAACGAATCGCAAAAACGACTGGCTGAAATCCGTGACGCATTAATTGGCTTTGCCGTCACCAACGGGCGACTCCCCTGCCCGGCTGACCCCGCGCTGGTAACGGGCAGCGTCGGCTCCGGTCTCGAAAGAGCAGCCATCGCGGGCGGCTGCACCGGTGGTGCTGCGGCAGTTGCCGGTGCGCTGCCATGGGCCACTCTGGGCATGCAGGAACTGGATGTATGGGGTCGACGCGTCAGCTACCGCGTCACCGGCGTCTTCGCGCAACCAATCACCGGTCAGGCCGCCTTTGCCCTGAATAGCGCCGGCGACATCAACATCCGAGCGACTGCGGCCGGCACGCTACTCGCCGCAAACGTCCCCGCCGTCGTGGTTGCCCACGGCCTGAATGGATTCGGCGCTTATCTGCCGACCGGGGCGCAAATGGCGGCCAGCGCCGACGCTGACGAAACTGAAAACGCCGATGCCGATGTGGAATTTGTCAGCAAAGCCTTTACCAGCACCTTCGACGATCAGGTCGTCTGGATCGCACCAAGCATCCTCATGCACCGGATGGTGTCGTCGCAAAAACTCCCGTAGTTCCGCTGACGGTGCGAAAGCATTACACGCCGCGACCTCTGCGCACTTCCCCCTGCAAAAATCCTCATTGACCGCACCCCGGCTTTGCGGTCAAATAAGCCTATGCTTACGTTCTACTCCTCGCGGCAACCCCATGAGCACTGACGACGGCTTCTTCGCGACCCTGCGCAATGCTGGTGTCGCCCCGGGCGACTCGGAAGAATTGCGCCTGCAAAAATCCTTGCTGATTTTTGCCACCGGCCTGATCAGCTTTGCTTCAATGCTCTGGCTGTTTATTTATGCGCAGCTCGGCCCGCAGTTTTCATCGACGATTCCGTTCATTTTTCAATTTCTGCTGATCGGCAATCTGGCGATTTATCTCAAAACGGCCAATTTTGATGCCTTCCGCCTGATCCAGCTGTCGATTTTCCTGTTTTTGCCTTTCGTCGCGCAGT
>JBIJCY010000144.1:0-6967 GCA_044344385.1 Rhodocyclaceae bacterium
CCCTGCCGAAGCAGGGCTTTTTGCACATCGGCAGGATTACTTGGTGCCGATAACTTCGATATCAACGCGACGATCAGGCTGCAGGCAGTCGATGACCTTCTTGCTCTTCGCGCCCTTGCACTGGTCAGCCTTGGTAACCGGCTGCTTCGAACCCTTGCCTTCGGTGTAAACGCGATTGGCTTCGATGCCCTTGCTCACCAGATAGGCCTTGACCGCAGCAGCGCGCTTCTCGGACAGTTTCTGGTTGTAGGCAGCGGAACCGATGCGGTCAGCATGGCCGACGGCAATGATCACTTCGAGCTTGATCGCCTTGGCCTTGGTGGCCAGTTCGTCGAGCTTGGCTTTGC
This sequence comes from Rhodocyclaceae bacterium, assembly GCA_044344385.1. GTDB lineage: Bacteria > Pseudomonadota > Gammaproteobacteria > Burkholderiales > Rhodocyclaceae > CAJBIL01. Next base: position 348 of record JBIJCY010000144.1, read on the forward strand.
CTTCAGGGCGCAGGGTCGACTTGTTGAAGTCAAACAGTGCGTCAGCGGCGAGAGTGATCTTGTCGCCTACGATACCCGTCTTGCCACGGCCGTCATCGGCAGCCTTCGGCTTTGGTGGCTCGCATTTTTCTTTCGGCAGGAGATCCTTGTCGCAAGCACAGCCAGCCGGGTCGTTGGCAGCTGCGGCCGGGGTCCAGAAGCCGGTGCGCCAGCAGAGACCGAAACCGCTCTTGGCGACTTCGCCGCGGGTGTCGATCACGTAGACGCGGTCAGCGGCTGTTTGGGCTTGAGCCAGCGTTGCGCCGAGGCCGAGAGTGGCGGCCAGTACGGCCATCAAAGAATGTTTAGTGATTTTGTTCATCTGTTTTTCCCTCGTTGGTTAAGGCTGCCGGAATCGTTCCGCATACCCAGTTACGCCTCGTTTTTCACGATAATTTGCGCGGACGGATTTTATTTTGCCACAAAGTGGCAAGTTTTATCAATTCAATTTCGTTGTTTTCAAGCAGTTGTCTGTCCTCTACGCGAATCCGGCCAGCAACCCATACGTCTGAAACATGCTCGCATCCTGCTGCGTAAACGAGGTGCGAGACGGGGTCGTAGCAGGGGGCGAGCCTGATATCGTCAAGACTGACGGCGCAAAGGTCGGCGGCCTTGCCCGGTACGATGGAGCCGATCATTGAATCGAGCCCGAGGGCCTGCGCACCCGAAAGCGTCGCCATGTGCAGTGCCTGGTGGGCGTTGATGGCGTCGGCGCGCCCGCTCTGGCCCTTGGCCAGCAGTGCCGCGAGGCGCATCTCCTGAAAGAGATCAAGCCGGTTGTTACTGGCCGCACCGTCCGTGCCAAGACCGATGTTGACGCCTTGGCTGAGCAGGTCGGCAATCGGTGCGATGCCGCTCGCCAACTTGAGGTTGGAACTCGGGCAGTGCGCTACTGAGCATCCATGTTCAGCGAGGTGCTTGATTTCTTCAGGGTTCAGGTGAACGGCATGCACACCGATCAGTCCGGGGCTCAGCAGCCCCAGCTGGCGCAGGCGTTCGATCGGACGCATGCCGAAGTCACGCAGGCTGTCGTCAATTTCCTGAGCAGTTTCATGCAGATGGAGGTGAATCGGTAGTTCGATCTGTTCGGCGAGTGTCAGGACTTTGGCAAAACTGCGGTCGTTGACGGTATAGGGCGCGTGCGGGGCAAGGCAGAATGAAATCAGGGGCTCTTCGCGCAATTCATCGCGAACGGTCAGCCCTTTGGCGAGGTAATCGTCGGTATCTGCGGCGTAGGCAGTTGGAAAATCGAGGGTAATCAGCCCGATGGAAGCGCGAATTCCCGATGCAAGTGCCGCTTCGGCCGCTGCTTTCGGATAAAAATACATGTCGTTGAAGCAGGTGATGCCGCCACGCAGCATTTCGGCGCAGGCAAGCAAGGTGCCGTCATGCACGAATTGTGCTGAGACGTGCTTTGCTTCCGCTGGCCAGATATGGTTCTGTAGCCAGTCCATCAGGGGGAGATCGTCGGCGAGGCCACGTAGAAGCGTCATTGCGGCGTGGGTGTGCAAGTTCACCAGACCTGGGATCAGCACGTGCTGCTCGAGTCGCTTGAGTTCACGCGGGGCGAAGCGCACCGCTGCCTGATCCTGGGGTAGAACCGCGAGGATTCTCCCGTTGTTGATCGCTACGGCATGGTCTTCGAGGATGATATTGGCTGGTTCAACAGGCACAATCCAGCGTGCCTCAATGAGCAGGTCTATGGGTGTATTCATGGCTGGTAAGGTATTGATGGGTAAAAAAAACCCCGCCGGAGCGGGGCTTTTTCAAAGAACGGCCTTATTTGGCCGGGCCTTGCACTTCAACTACAGTACGGCGATTCGGTGCCAGGCAAGCGACCAGTTTCTGCTTCGGCAGCTTGTCGTCACAGGTAACCCCCGGAACGGCCTGCGTCTTGCCAGCGCCCATGGTTTCGATGTTGGCCTTGACGCCTTTTTTCGCCAGATAGGCTTTGACCGAGTCGGCACGCTTCTCGGACAGCTTCTGATTGGCTTGCTGCGAGCCGATGCGGTCGGTATGGCCGGTGACAAGAATCAGCTTCACTTCCGCACAGTTCGACAGCTTGGCGAGAACTTCCTTGTCAAGTTGCGCCATGGCAGCCGAATTCAGCGTGGCCTTGCCGAAAGCAAAGGTCTGGTCGTCCTTGAGCGTGGCGGTGAAGTCACACTTTTTCGGAGCGGCAGCAGCTGCAGGGGCTGGCGCAGCAGGCTTCGGAGCCGGTGGCGAACACTTGTCCTTAGGCATCAGATCCTTGTCGCAGGCGCAGCCGGCCGGGTCGTTGGCGGCTGCAGCGGGCGTCCAGTAGCCGGTGCGCCAGCAGAGGCCGAAACCACTCTTGGCGACTTCGTTGCGGGCGTCGATGACATAAACGCGGTCAGCGGCGGTTTGGGCCTGGACGGCACCGGCGGCGGCGAACAGACCGACGGCGGTAAGCAGGGTAGCGATAATTCTGGAATTCAAAGTATTCCTCCTCGATGATGATTTTTGGGTAGTTATTGGGCTTATTTCTCGTAGCCGCCCGATTTAATCACACAAACTCACAAAAATTCAACTGTTATGAACTGGATAGGTGGGAATCTCTTTCATCTCGGGCAAATTGGCAACGCTGCCTGGCTGGGGTGGACATGATAGAATCACCGGTTTCGTCAAGACGACAACATAACCGCTGAGATTCGGCCGTTGCAGCAACTATTCGGATAGAGATGGAACCGCCTGTGGAACAATTCGCTAAAGAAACTCTGCCAGTAAGCCTTGAAGACGAGATGCGCCGTTCGTATCTCGATTACGCGATGAGCGTTATCGTCGGTCGAGCCCTGCCGGATGCGCGTGACGGCCTCAAACCCGTGCATCGGCGCGTGCTGTTTGCCATGCACGAACTGTCCAACGACTGGAACAAGGCTTACAAGAAGTCGGCGCGTATCGTTGGTGATGTGATCGGTAAGTATCACCCGCACGGTGATACAGCGGTTTACGACACCATCGTCCGCATGGCGCAGGACTTCTCGTTGCGCTACATGCTGGTTGATGGACAGGGTAACTTCGGTTCGGTCGACGGCGACAATGCTGCCGCGATGCGATATACCGAAGTGCGCATGGCGCGCATCGGCCACGAACTGCTCGCCGATATCGACAAGGAAACCGTCGATTTCGGGCCGAACTATGACGGTTCGGAGCAAGAGCCGCTGATCATGCCGGCGCGTATTCCGAACCTGCTGATCAATGGATCAAGCGGTATCGCCGTCGGTATGGCGACCAACATCCCGCCCCACAACCTCAACGAAGTCGTCGACGCCTGTCTTGCGCTGCTGGGCAATCCGGACATGACGATCGACGAACTGATCGATATCATTCCCGCGCCTGACTTCCCGACCGCCGGCATCATCTACGGCGTTACCGGCGTTCACGATGGTTATCGCACCGGGCGCGGCCGCGTCGTCATGCGCGGCAAGACGCACTTCGAGCCGATCAAGGGCAGTAATGATCGCCAGGCGATCATCATCGACGAGCTGCCGTATCAGGTGAATAAGCGCACGCTGCTGGAAAAAGTCGGCGAGCTGGTCAACGAGAAGAAGATCGACGGTATTTCCGATTTGCGCGACGAATCCGACAAATCGGGTATGCGCGTCGTCATCGAGCTCAAACGCGGTGAGGTTCCTGAAGTCGTCCTCAACTGCCTGTACAAGCAGACGCAGTTGCAGGATACCTTCGGCATGAACATGGTCGCGCTGGTCGACGGACAGCCGCGCCTGCTCAACCTGAAGCAGATGCTGGTCTGTTTCCTCTCGCATCGGCGCGAGGTGATTACCCGGCGTACCGTTTTCGAACTGCGCAAGGCACGCGAACGTGCGCACATCCAGGAAGGTCTGGCCGTTGCGCTGGATAACGTCGACGAGATCATCACCATGATCAAGGCGTCGCCGACGCCGGCCGATGCACGTCGCGGGCTGATGTCACGGCTGTGGATGTCGGTGACGGTGGGCGAGATGCTGCAGCGAGCGAAGCTCGATGCAACGCGCCCCGAAGGGCTGGGGATTGAATATGGTTTGTCAAAGAGCGGCTATCTGCTTTCCGAAACCCAGGCGCAAGCCATCCTTGAGCTGCGCCTGCAGCGCCTGACCGGTCTCGAACGCGACAAGATCGTCGCCGACTTCGGCGAGTTGCTGGAAAAAATTGCCGATTTGATGGATATTCTGGCGCGCCCCGAGCGCATCAGTGAAATGATCGTTGAAGAGCTGACCGGTATTCGTGCCCAGTTTGGTGACAAGCGCCGTTCCGAGATCATCATGCACACGCAGGATCTCGGCATTGAAGACTTCATCACGCCGCAGGATCTGGTGGTGACGCTTTCGCACACCGGCTACATCAAGTCGCAGCCGCTTGCAGATTACCGTTCGCAGAAGCGTGGCGGGCGTGGCAAGCAGGCCGCAGCGGTGAAGGAAGACGATTTCGTCGATCACTTGTTTGTCGCCAACACGCACGATTACATTCTGTGCTTCTCGAACCGTGGCCGTGTCTATTGGCTGAAGGTTTATGAAGTGCCGGCCGGTACGCGTACCGGCCGTGGCAAGCCGATCGTCAACATGTTCCCGCTGGAAGAAGGCGAGAAGATCAACGCCATCCTGCCAATCAAGGAATTTACTGAAGATCGATTCATCTTCATGGCGACTTCGCAGGGTACGGTCAAGAAGACGCCGCTCTCCGACTTCTCCAACCCGCGCAAGGCCGGCATCATTGCCGTCGCGCTTGACGATGACGACTTCCTGATTGGTGCCGAAATCACCAACGGCGCGCACGACATTATTCTCGTTTCTGACGCTGGCAAAGCGGTCTGGTTTGACGAGGAAGATGTTCGCCCGATGGGGCGTACGGCGCGCGGTGTACGCGGCATGCGTCTGGGTGACAAGCAGCAGGTGCTGTCGCTGCTGGTTGCCGAAAACGACCAGCAGACGGTGCTGGTCGCCACCGAGAATGGTTTCGGAAAACGTACGGTGCTCGCCGATTTCCGTCATTCGGGTCGCGGCACGCAGGGTGTCAAGGCGATCGCTTCCAGCGAACGCAACGGCAAGGTCGTTGCCGCGCGTCTGGTGCAGGATTCCGACGAAATCATGCTGATTACCACTGGCGGTGTGCTGATTCGTACGCGTGTCAATGAGATCCGCGAACTGGGTCGTGCGACGCAGGGTGTGACGCTGATATCGCTTGATGCCGGTGAGAAGCTTGCCGGTCTCGAAAAAGTCGTTGAAACCGAGGATGACGCGGAACTTGTTGTGGATGCGAGCGCTGATGTAACGCAGGAGGCGACGCCGGAATCAACGCAAGATCCCGTTCAGGACGAAGGTCAGGAGTAAGCGGCATGTCCCGCATCTGGAATTTCAGCGCCGGGCCAGCTGTTTTGCCGCAGCCGGTGCTTGAGCAGATTCGTGATGAGCTGCTCGACTGGCATGGTGCCGGGCTGGGTGTGATGGAGATGAGCCATCGCGGCAAGGAATTTACCGCGATCATCGAGCAGGCCGAGGCCGATCTGCGCGAGTTGCTTTGCGTGCCGCCGAACTACAAGGTGCTCTTCCTGCAGGGTGGCGCAACGCAGCAGTTTGCGCAGATTCCGATGAATCTTCTTGCCGGAGAATTTGCCAATAAGTCGGCGGATTATCTGGTAACCGGTTCGTGGTCGAAAAAAGCCTACAAGGAAGCGCTTCGCTTCGCTTCGGTGCGCTGTGCCGGCAGTACCGAAGGCGCTGGTTTTCAGTCGCTGCCCGAGCCGGCAGCGCTCGATCTTGATCCGCAGGCGGCTTACTTTCACCTGTGCACCAACGAGACGATCCACGGCGTCGAAGTGCCGCCTGAATATGACTTGTCGACGAATGTTGCCGCGAATGTTCCAACGAGTGTGCCCATCATTGCCGACATGAGTTCGCACATCCTGTCGCGGCCGGTCGATGTTTCGCGCTACGGGCTGATTTATGCAGGCGCGCAGAAGAACGTTGGTGCCGCCGGCGTGACCCTCGTCATCGTGCGCGAAGACCTGCTCGGCCGTGCTGCGTCGAATATCCCGAGCGTGATGGATTACGCAGTGATGGCTGAAAACGGGTCGATGCTCAATACCCCGCCGACCTTTGCCATCTACGTCGCCGGGTTGATATTCCAATGGCTGAAAAAGCAGGGAGGACTCCCTGCGATTGAACGCGTCAATGCCGAGAAAGCGGCGCTGCTCTACGCCTGTATTGATGACAGCCAGGGCTTTTATCGTAATCCGGTAGCGAAGGAGTGCCGCTCACGCATGAACGTGCCGTTTACACTCGCCGATAGCGCGCTTGACGCCGTCTTTCTTGCCGAATCGAAAGCCGCCGGACTCGCTTCGCTCAAGGGGCACAAATCCTTTGGCGGCATGCGCGCCTCGATTTACAACGCGATGCCGCTCGAAGGCGTGCGTGTGCTGGTCGATTTCATGAACGGTTTTGTCCGACGTCACGCAGGTGCCAAATCATGAGCGACGATCTGAAAAAAGAACTCTCGGTGGTGCGCGACGAGATTGACAGCCTCGATGCGCAGTTGCTCGATCTGCTCAATCGCCGCGCCCGTTG
>JBIJCY010000145.1:0-6914 GCA_044344385.1 Rhodocyclaceae bacterium
CAACGGTGCGCCGTTGTGGGAGGGAACTGTTGCCTTGCCAAAAGGCACGACCGAACTTGATCGTGTGGCCGACATTACCAGTCCTCCGGTGATCGATGGGCGCGATATCTGCGCTGTCGCGTTTCAGGGGCGCGTCGCCTGTTTTGACCTCGGTTCCGGCAATCTTGTCTGGGCACGCGATATGTCGAGCGCCGCAGGATTGTCGATTGATGGTCGCTATGTTTACGTTTCCGATGACAAAGGTGCAGTGCACGCGCTCGACCGGGCAAGTGGTGCCAGTATCTGGAAACAGGACAAGCTGTCTTTACGCCGTCTGACCGCGCCGCTGCCCCGCCGCAATCTCATTGCGGTTGCCGATGTTCAGGGAGTGGTGCATTTTTTGAGCCGCGAGGATGGCTCCTTCGCCGCGCGGGTGACCACCGATGGCAGTCCGGTTGTGGCCTCACTGCAGTCATTTGGCAGCAGCCTCGTGTTGCAGACGCGTAGTGGTGGTGTCTACGCCATCGAGGCCCAATGAAACCGACCATTGTTCTCGTTGGCCGACCGAACGTCGGTAAATCGACGCTTTTCAATCGCCTGACCAAGACGCGTGACGCGCTGGTAGCCGATATCCCCGGCTTGACGCGCGATCGCCACTACGGTCACGGAAAGCTCGGCAGCAAAGCGTTTCTCGTCGTCGATACCGGTGGTTTCGAGCCGCTGGCCAAAGACGGCATCATGCACGAAATGGCACGTCAGACCGAGCAGGCAATCGTTGAGGCCGATGTCATTATTTTTGTGGTTGATGGCCGCACGGGCATTACCGCGCTCGACAAGGATATCGCCAACAAACTGCGCAAGGCCGGCCGACCGGTTTTTGTTGCGGTGAACAAAGCCGAGGGGATGAATCAAGGGGTCGTCGTCGCTGACTTCCATGAACTCGGTCTGGGTGAACCATTCTGCATCTCGGCTGCACATGGTGAAGGTGTGCGCGGCGTGATGGAACTGGCGCTCGAACCCTATCCGGAGCCGGTTGAAGGGCATGACGAAACCGATGAGCTGAAAGTGGCGATTGTCGGTCGCCCCAACGTCGGCAAGAGCACGATGATCAACGCCTTGATTGGTGAAGAGCGGGTGATTGCCTTTGATCAGCCGGGAACCACTCGTGACTCGATCTATATAGATTTCGAGCGTGGCGGCAGGAATTACACACTGATCGATACCGCCGGTCTGCGGCGCAAGGGCAAGGTCTTTGAGACCATCGAGAAGTTCTCGGTGATCAAGACACTGCAGTCGATCGAGGATGCCAATGTGGTGGTTCTGGTGCTTGACGCTCACCACGAAATTTCCGATCAGGATGCGCATATCGCAGGTTTTGTTGTCGAATCCGGTCGCGCACTGGTGGTTGCAGTGAATAAGTGGGACGGGCTTGACCCCTACGTTCGCGAGCAACTCAAGGTCGATCTTGAGCGGCGCATGAAGTTTCTTGATTTTGCCAATTTTCACTATGTTTCGGCGCTCAAGGGCCAGGGACTTGAACAGGTTTTTCGCTCGGTTGATGCAGCCTACAAGGCCGCGATTGCCGATCTGTCTACACCGCAATTGACGCGGGTTCTGATTGATGCAGTGGCCAAACAGGCGCCGCCACGCAACGGTATTTTTCGTCCGAAGATGCGTTATGCCCACCAGGGCGGGCGCAATCCGCCGCTCATCGTCATTCACGGTAATGCGCTTGAAAAGGTGCCGGACTCCTACCGGCGGTATCTGGAGCACGCGTTCCGTGACGTGTTCAAGCTGAAGGGCACGCCGCTGCGCATCCAGTTCAATATTTCGGAAAACCCGTTCGCCGACAAGAAGCCGCCGGAGCAGAACAGGCGCTCACCCAAGCCAAAGCCTGAAACCAAGGCCGAGCTGGCGCGCAAGCCGAAACCAAAGCCAAGGCCGAAAGTAGCGGCTGAAGGCAAGCCCAAGGCCGAAAGCCGGCCAAGGTCTGCGGCCAGGAAGACGCCCAAGCCCAAACCCAAGCGCACTTGATGGTTTTTTCTTCTGCGCCATTTCCCGCGTACTCTATGGCAAAGCGCAAAGAAATCAATTAAGCTAACCGATCCACAACATAATGAAACATGGAGTCTGAACCATGAGCAATAAAGGGCAACTTCTACAAGACCCGTTCCTCAACACGCTGCGCCGCGAGCATGTTCCGGTTTCGATCTATCTGGTCAACGGTATCAAGCTGCAAGGTCAGGTTGAATCTTTTGATCAGTACGTGGTTCTGCTGAAAAATACGGTTACTCAGATGGTCTATAAGCACGCCATCTCGACGGTTGTTCCGGCGCGTCCGGTCAACATCCAGCAGGATGACGGCAACGAGGCTTGATATCCTCTTCGTTGTTGCTTTACCGGCTCGCCGCCCGAGTGGCGGGCCGTGTCAACCCTTCGGTTTTAAGCACGCCAATTTTCCCGACTTGCGTCATCTTTCCGTAAAACGTCCGAATGTTTGAACGTCCTGCCGCTGGTGAACGTGCGGTAATCGTCCAGCTTGATTTCGGACATGACGATATTGCGGAACAGCTTGAAGAAGTGCGCCTGCTCGCTGAGTCGGCCGGTGCGGCGATCTGTTCCGAAGTTTATGGGCCGCGGCGTAGCCCGGATGCGGCGACGTTTGCCGGTAAAGGCAAAGTGCAGGAAGTGGCCGCAGAGATCGCTGCGCATGCCGCCCATCTCGTCATCTTCAATCATGAGCTGTCGCCCGCTCAGGAACGTAACCTCGAACGCATCCTGCAATGCCGGGTAATTGATCGCACTAGCCTGATTCTCGATATATTTGCCCAGCGTGCGCAGAGTGCCGAGGGTAAGTTGCAGGTTGAACTGGCACAACTGGATCATTTGGCGACGCGCCTGGTGCGTGGTTGGACGCACCTTGAGCGACAAAAAGGTGGTATCGGCCTGCGCGGCCCCGGCGAAACGCAGCTCGAAACAGACCGCCGCCTGCTTGGTAAGCGGGTCAAGCTGCTCAAGGAGCGGCTGGAAAAGCTCGAGCGTCAGCGTGGTGTGCAGCGCAAGGCGCGAGTGCGTGGTGAGGTATTGAACGTTTCGCTGGTTGGCTACACTAATGCCGGTAAGTCGACTCTTTTCAACGCACTTACACATGCCGGCGTCTATACCGCTGACCAGTTGTTTGCCACCCTTGATACGACTTCGCGCAAGCTATGGCTGGGCGAGGCAGGAAATGTTGTGATCTCCGATACGGTCGGCTTCATACGCGATCTTCCTCACGAACTGGTGGCCGCTTTTCATGCCACCCTTGATGCCACGTCGCAGGCTGATCTGCTGCTGCATGTGGTCGATTCGGCGAGCCCGGCACGAGAGGATCAGGTAGCTGAAGTCAACAAGGTGCTGGCCGAGATTGGCGCCAGCGCCGTACCCCAGATCATGGTGCTGAACAAGCTCGATCTGACCGGTCTACCGCCCGCCGTGGAGCGGGATGAATATGGTAGAATCCAACGCGTTCGCCTGAGTGCCCGAAGTGGTGAAGGCTTGTCCCAGCTGCGTGAAGCGCTGGGTGAGTCGGCTCTCGAAAAGGCGCGTAGCGGGCGCGAGCGACTACCGCTCGATGAAACTCCGCTATCCCCCGAAACTGTTTTGGAATTTGATTCTTCCCTATGATCGCTAGCATTGGAGTACTCATGTCGCTGAACGACCCGCAATGGGGTAATCGCGGTAACGATAGCGGTGGTGGCAAGCGCCCGAATCAGGGGCCGCCCGATCTCGAGCAATTGTGGCGCGACTTCAATCGTCGTCTTTCCGGCATGTTCGAGAAGAAAGGTGGCGGTAACGACGGTGGCAATAATGGCGGCAGTAACAATCGTCCGCCGATCGAGTTCAATCCAAAATTTCTCGGCGGCGGCATTGGTCTGCTCGTCGTCTTGGTGCTTATCGTCTGGCTGGCCAGCGGCTTTTACATTGTCGATGCTTCGCAACGCGGCCTTGTTCTGCAGTTCGGCAAGTACAAGGAAAGCACCGGCTCGGGTCTGAACTGGCGTCTGCCTTACCCGATTCAGTCGCATGAGCTGGTGAATATCTCCGGGGTGCGCACGATCGAGGTCGGCTATCGCGGCACCGAAAAGAACAAGGTGCTCAAGGAAGCGCTGATGCTGACCGATGACGAAAACATCATCAACATCCAGTTCGCCGTTCAGTACATTCTCAAGGATCCGGTCGAATACATCTTCAACAATCGCCATGCAGATGATGCGGTGATGCAGGTGGCCGAGACAGCAATTCGCGAAATCGTTGGCAAGAGCAAGATGGATTTCGTTCTCTATGAGGGCCGCGAGCAGATCGCGGTCAATGCTTCCAAACTGATGCAGGACATCCTCGATCGTTACAAGACCGGTATCCTGATTTCCAAGGTGACGATGCAGAACGCCCAGCCGCCGGAGCAGGTTCAGTCAGCTTTTGATGACGCCGTGAAAGCAGGTCAGGATCGCGAGCGGCAAAAGAACGAAGGCCAGGCCTACGCCAATGATGTGGTGCCGAAAGCCAAGGGTACGGCCGCACGTTTGCTGCAGGAAGCCGATGGCTACAAGCAGCGCTTGATTGCAACAGCCGAGGGTGATGCCAGCCGTTTCAAGCAGATCAATACCGAATACGCCAAGGCGCCGGAAGTGACACGTAGCCGCATGTATCTGGAAACCATGCAGCAGATCTACGCCAATACCAGCAAAGTGATGGTCGATACCAAAGGGCAGGGCAACCTGCTTTATCTGCCGCTCGATAAGCTGATGCAGGCGACTGGTGCAGTCGCTGGCGCAGCGTCGCAGAGCGGGGTCGGCAGCAGTGCCGAGATGCCAGCGCAGTTTCACCAGAACCCGGTAATTTCACATGAGACGCCGCCGCAGGTGGTCGATAAGAACGAAGCGCGAGCACGTGAAACATTGCGTTCGCGCGATCGGGAGGCACGTTGATGAGAGCCGGTCTGAATTTTATTGCTGCCGCCATTGCGGCGGTTCTGGTGTTGCTCGGCACATCGATCTTTACGGTTGATCAGCGTCAGCACGCCATCATTTTCCAGTTGGGTGAAGTGCGTGACGTGATCGCCGAGCCGGGGCTCTATTTTAAGTGGCCAATGATCCAGAACGTGCGCTACTTTGACAAGCGCATCCTGACGCTCGACAGCGTTGAACCCGAGCGTTTCATTACGTCCGAGAAGAAAAACGTGCTGGTCGATTCCTTCGTCAAATGGCGCATCGTTGATCCGAGGCTCTACTACGTGTCGGTTGCCGGTGATGAGGCGCGTGCCAAAACGCGTCTTTCGCAGACGGTGAATGCCGGTTTGCGCGAAGAGTTCGGCAAGCGCACCGTGCATGATGTCGTCTCCGGTGAGCGCGACAAGATCATGGAAGATATGCGGGTCAAGGCCGATCTGGATGCGCGCAAGATTGGCGTGCAGATCGTCGATGTGCGCGTCAAGCGTGTCGACCTGCCGACCGAGGTCAGCGAGTCGGTTTATCGCCGCATGGAGGCCGAGCGCAAGCGCGTGGCCAACGAACTCCGCTCGCAGGGGTCGGCTGAAGCTGAAAAGATTCGTGCCGATGCGGATAAGCAACGCGAGGTGATCGTTGCCGAAGCTTATCGTGATGCACAGAAAATGAAGGGTGAGGGCGATGCCAAGGCGGCCGCTACTTACGCGCAGGCCTTCAATCAGAATCCCGAGTTCTACTCGTTCTACCGTAGCCTCGAAGCTTATCGCAACAGCTTCAAGAGCAAGAGCGACGTGATTGTCGTCGAGCCCAATTCGGACTTCTTTAAATACATGAAGAGCGTCGGCAAGGGCGGCGAAAAAAGCGGTAAATGAGCGATAACCTGTTGCTTGCCTTTGCGCTGATGCTGGTGCTCGAAGGTATTGTGCCCTTTATCGCGCCGAAAGCCTGGCGTGAAACCTTTCGTCGCCTGACGCTGTTTTCCGACGGGCAGATTCGTTTTGTTGGCCTGACCTCAATGCTGGTCGGGTTGATCTTGTTGATTATTTTTAGATGAACTGGCTACTACCTGAATACACCGCCGATGCACTTCCGCAAGAAGCGGCACAAATCGAGCGACTGCGTCGTGCGGTGCTTGATCTCTTTCGCGTGCATGGTTACGAGCTGGTCATGCCGCCGATGCTCGAATATCTTGACTCGCTGCTGACCGGTTCCGGGTCGGATCTCAAACTACGCACCTTCAAGCTGGTCGATCAGTTGTCCGGGCGTACGCTTGGTATCCGTGCTGATATCACACCGCAAGTCGCGCGTATCGATGCGCATCTGCTTAATCGGAAGGGCGTCACACGCCTTTGCTACTGCGACAGCGTGCTGCATACGCTGCCCGCCTCGCAGGCGGCTAGTCGCGAACCGATCCAGTTGGGTGCCGAGCTTTACGGATACAGCGGTGCCGAAGCGGATCTTGAAGCGATTCGTTTGATGGCTGCAGCGCTTGAGCGTGCCGGTACGCCGGCTTCACGCATCGACTTGGGGCATGTCGGCGTTTTTCGCGCGCTGGCGAAGGCTGCCGGGTTGGATGCCGAGGCCGAGGCCGCACTCCTGCAACTGCTTCAGGCCAAGGATATTCCCAGCCTGCGCGAGCGCTGCGCGGATCTGGCCGAACCCTACCGTGCGGCACTGATTCGTTTGCCCGAACTTTACGGCGATGCGACCACGCTGGAAACAGCGGCTCGTGAACTGCCTGCACTGCCTGAAATTACTTCGGCACTTGAGACGTTGCGACAGTTGCAGGCGGCGATGCCGGATTTGCCGCTGTCCTTCGATCTGGCGGATTTGCGTGGCTATCATTATCACAACGGTGTGGTATTCGCTGCATACTATCCCGGCTTTCCCTGCGCCATTGCGCTTGGCGGGCGCTACGATGGTGCCGGTAAGGCCTTTGGCCGTGACCGG
>JBIJCY010000146.1:0-6881 GCA_044344385.1 Rhodocyclaceae bacterium
AATCGTTTGGCAAGCCGAATGCCGGCGTCGACATGACGTTCAACTTTGGCCAGTTGCTGGCGCATGTGGCCAAAACGCGCGAAGTGGAAGCCGGGACCATCATCGGTTCGGGAACGGTCTCCAATAAGCAAGGTGACCTGCATGGCTCGTCGATTGAAAACGGCGGTGTGGGTTATTGTTGTCTGGCCGAAGTGCGCATGTACGAAACCATCGAGGGCGGTGCGCCGAAGACCCCATTCCTCAAATTTGGCGACAGGCTGCGCATCGAAATGCTCGACGCCGATGGCAAGACGATTTTTGGCAGCATCGAGCAAACCGTTGCCAGGTATCCGGCTTGAGCGTGCACTGATGTTCCGGGCTGCTCAGTGACTGCGCCTCGCCCTTCGCTGGGGCTGGCGGTATTGCTGACGACGCTGGTTGCGCTCGGTCCGCTGTCGACCGATATGTACCTGCCGGCGCTGCCGACGCTGGCCAAGGTCTACGCGACTGATGCGGCGCGCGTGCAGCTTACGCTGTCTGTTTTTCTCGCTGGTTTTGCCTGCGGTCAGCTTTTCTATGGCCCGCTTTCCGATCGCTTCGGCCGACGTCCGGTGTTGCTTGGCGGCCTGTTTCTCTACTTCATGGCGTCAATCGGCTGTGTGCTGGCGGGCAGCATCGAGACGCTGATCGCCGCGCGCTTCGTGCAGGCACTCGGCGCCTGTGCCGGGCCGGTGCTCGGCCGAGCCATCGTGCGCGACGTGTGGGGTGCCAACGAGTCGGCGCGCGTTATTGCTTACATCGGCGGCGCGATGGCGATTGCGCCGCTGGTCGGGCCGACACTGGGGGGCTTTCTCACCGTTCTTTTCGGCTGGCAGGCGAATTTTGTCGCACTGGTCTTGTTTAGCGGCATTCAGGGAATTGCCGTCGCGCGCATGCTGGCCGAGAGCAATGTACATCGTGATCCGACGGCAACCAGCGCGCGGCGCATGGCCGCCAATTTCGGCCTGCTGCTCGCCGACCGCCGCTATGTCGGCTATTTGCTGACTTTTGCCTTTTCCTACAGCGCGCTGTTTGCTTTTATCTCGGGCTCATCCTTCGTGCTCACCGAGCGTTTCGCGCTGGCACCGCAGGTCTATGGCATGTGTTTCGGTATTGTCGTTGCCGGTTATCTGCTCGGTTCGGTACTCTCCGGGCGTCTGGTGCGGCGTTTCGGCAGCGACTATTTGCTGGCCTGCGGGGCATGGCTGGGTGCGTTCGCCGGCGCAATCATGTGGGCGCTCGATATGGCGGGTGTGCATTCCGGCTTGTCCGGCATGGCAGCCATTCTCGGGCCGATGTTCTTCTGCACGCTGGCCACCGGCCTTGTCATGCCCAACGCCATTGGCCGCGCGCTGGCGCCGTATCCGGCGATGGCGGGTTCGGCATCGGCGTTGATGGGGTTTTGTCAGATGACGATTGCGGCGCTGGTCGGCATCGCTGTTGGACATGGTCTGGCGGATGGCAGTCGCGCCCTGTCGGCTGCTGTGGCAATCTGCACGGCGCTGGCGCCTTTGTCGTATCTGGTTTTTATCCGGCGGCAAGCATCTGCCTAGCTTGTCTTGTGAGGGAGAATTGTTATGTTGAAGCTCTACACCTACTTTCGCAGCTCAGCCGCTTATCGCGTGCGTATCGGCTTGAATCTCAAGGGCCTCGATTACGAAGCCGTGCCGGTGCATCTGGTGCGTGGCGGCGGTGAACACCTGAGTGATGCCTATCGGGCGATCAACAGCAGTGCGATGGTGCCGACGCTGGTTGACGGTGACGCGGCGCTCGGTCAGTCGTTGGCCATCCTCGAATATCTGGAAGAGGTTCATCCGCAAAAACCGCTGCTGCCGGCCGATCCGCTGGGCCGTGCGCGCGTGCGCTCGCTGGCGTTAACGGTGGCTTGCGAGATTCATCCGATCAACAACCTGCGTGTGCTGAAATATCTGACCGGGGAACTCGGCGTTTCAAATGAGTTGAAAATGCAGTGGTACCGGCATTGGGTCAAGGAGGGGCTGGGTATTCTCGAAGCTCGCCTCGCCCGCGAGCCGCAGACGGGGGAGTTTTGTCACGGAGATTCGCCTGGCCTGGCCGACTGTTTCTTGATCCCGCAGGTGTTCAACGCTGAGCGTTTTCAGGTCGATCTGGGGCCGTACCCAACAATTTCCCGGATCAATCGTGCCTGCGCTGATTTACAGGATTTTGCTGCGGCCCACCCGGGGCAACAACCCGATGCTGAATAGAGAAGGGGGCCGGCCATTTAGCCGCACAGCATACTTCCAATGATTGATCTTTTGCAGCTATTCGAGAAAGCCGCGCCCAAGTTTCCAGCATGCGGCAGCAATCAGGCCGGAGGCCGGGATGGTGAGGACCCATGCAACCACCAAATTCATGGTAATGCCCCAGCGTACGGCCTTGACGTCCTGCGCGGTACCGACGCCGACGATAGCGCCGGTGATGGTGTGCGTCGTCGATACCGGGATGCCGCCCAGTGTGGCGAGCCCCAGGCTGATGGCGCCGCCCATCGAGGCGCATGAGCCGCTGACCGAGTCCAGCTTGGTGATCTTGGTGCCCATGGTCTTGACGATGCGCCAGCCTCCCAGGTAGGTGCCCCAGGCAATGGCGAAATAACACGAGTAAACGACCCAGTTGGGTAGCGTTGCTACGTCGGTGGTGGCCGCGCCGGCGCTGATCATCAATAGCCAGATGATGCCGATGGTTTTTTGCGCATCGTTGCCACCGTGTCCCAGGCTGTAGGCGGCTGCAGCGACCAGTTGCGCGTGGTTGAACCATCGCCCGGCTTGTCGTGGTGATTTGTGTCGGAAAACCCACGCAACCAGGACCATCAGCAGTCCGCCAATCAGGAAGCCGACCAGTGGCGAGATGATAATAAAGATAAGTATCTTCCCGAATCCGCTCCAGACGATCGGGGCGATTCCACCGGCCTTGGCCACGGTGGCACCGACCAGGCCGCCGATCAAGGCGTGCGACGATGATGAGGGAATGCCGTAGTACCAGGTGATGATGTTCCACGCCAAGGCGCCGCACAGGGCGCCGAAAATCACATAGTGATCGACAAAGCTTGGGTCAACCGTACCCTTACCAATCGTCGCGGCAACCTTCAGCTGGAATACCCAGAGTGCGGCAAAGTTGAAAAAAGCGGCGAATAGTACGGCCTGTTTCGGGGTGAGTGCACCGGTCGCAACGATGGTCGAGATGGAGTTCGCGCCATCATGAAACCCGTTCATGAAATCGAATGCCAGCGCAATCGCGATCAGCAGTACCAGCACCCACATGCTGATGGTCAAACCTTCCATGGTGCGGCCTTTCAGGAATTCTCGATGAGGATTTCTTCGATGGTTTTTGCCGCTTCTTCGCAGTAATCGAGAACGGCTTCCTGAAGGAAATAGAACTCGCGCATTTTCATTGCCATCCAGACGTCACCACCATCCTGGAACAGCTTGGCGATGGCCTTGCGCAGCACCTTGTCAGCTCGGCTCTCGATCTGGTCGATTTCTTTGCACAGGTCGATGGTTTCCTGGCTGCGTTTCTTGTCGGCGAGCGTAATGACGGCCCGGTTCAGACGCATGCACGCATCAGCGCTCAATGACGCCATCTCACGCGCTTCGGGGGTTGAGTCGTTGATGTGGTACATGGCGACGGCGTTGGCGACGTCCTGCAAGGTGTCGAGGACGTTGTCGAGATCCAGTGTCAGCGTGTGAATCTGGTCACGGTTGATTGGCGTGGTAAAGGAGTTGTGCAGAAGTGTGATCAGGTCACTCTTGATCTTGTCGGCACTTTTTTCGTTCAGATTAACCTCTTCGACCAGCGCATCTACATCATCTTTGCTACCGCCCAGGCTGTTGACAAGGCGAAGTGCGGCGTTGGCTCCGGCGACGACACGGTCCGAGTGCGCGGCGAGTAGGTCGAAAAATTCCCTGCGTTGTGGCATCAGGCTGCTAAACATTAGCGCCTCCCTTGGTTGTTTGCTCAGGCGACATGATAGTGGAACTTCGTCACAATTCTGTCATAAACGGGTTTTTTCTCGCTAATTTGCTTGTTCGAGGAAGCGTCGTAGCGCCTCAACGATGCGCTCTGGCTGCTCGTTCATCATGGCGTGACCGCAGTCGGGGATTTCGCTGCGCGTTACATTGCGTAGCGCCGCCTGCAGTGGCTGTACGTTGCGCACTGGCGTCATTCGGTCACGCCGTGCAACGACCAGCAGCGCCGGGCAGGTTACGCTAGCGGCGGCTTCCAGCCCATGCAGATAGCGATTGCAGTTGTCGAGGTCTAGGGCGAGAACGCCGGGCGGGCTGCGCCGCATGATCGCCAGTGTTGCGCCAGGCCCCCAGACGCCATGCCCGCCGCCGCCGGTCAGGTAGAACTGCGGCGTATGCGAAAATTTCATGATCATCCGGCAGGCGCTGTCCGGGTTTTTTTGAGCCGTGCTGAGCAAGGCGTCGGAGACCGGCATGGGCGTCGATGAGCCAAGCAGGATGAGTTTGCTCACCCGTTGCGGGTGGCGCGCAGCGGCTTCCAGTGCGATCAGCGAGCCCATCGAATGACCGGCCAGAACGGCATTTTTTACGCCGGCAGCGTCGAGCAGGGCAATGATCCAGTCAGCCAGCGCCTCAATGCTGCGCAAGGGTTCGCCGCGCGACAGACCGTGCCCCGGCAGGTCGGGGGCAAGCACCGTATGTCCGGCGCAGGCCAGGCCGCGGGCAATTTTTTGCCAGACGTCGCAATCGTTGGCAGCGCCGTGGATGAGCACAACGGTTGCGGCGTTTTCCTGCGTTTTGTCGAATGCCCGATCACCGGTGGTGACGTGACAAAGATGGCCGTCTACGGTCAGTTCCATGTTTTATATTCTGTTTAGTGTGGTGGGTTGTGCGAGATCAGGCCGGGATATCCGGTACCAGCATGCGTTCAAGCTGGCTGATTCGATCCTTGAGCAGGAGTTTGCGTTTTTTCAGGCGGCGGATCAGTAGCTGATCGGGCGGCGGATTGAGCGTCAGATGGTCGATCACCAGATCAAGGTCACGATGCTCTACCTGCATTTCATGTAGGGCTTCGCGTGTCTCGGCAATTTCTTCGTCGGTCAGCGTCATCCGGGTTCCCGTGGTGTTCGTCTGGTTTGCGCCGGTTCAGCGCATCAGGGCTTGCAATCCCCACAATGCCAGCATGCCGAAGACAACGGTCCACAACGTGCTGCGTGTGCGCCAGGCAACCAGTGCGGCAAAGGTGGCTGCGAGGAGGCGGGGTGGGTCGACTGCAATGGTAGGCGCGCCACTCACAAAAAACAACGACGATGTGACGATGGCCGTCATCACCGCCGGCGGGACATAGCGCAGCGCGCTTTTCAGCCAGTCCGGCAGTTCCAGGCGTGAGAGCAGGGCAATCGGTGCAAAGCGGATGGCGAAGGTGGCGAGGGCGATGCCGATCGTCATCATCCAGATAATGAGCTCGCTCGAGGCGCCTGAACTGGCTGCGTTCATACGCGCTTCTGCAGCTTTTCGACGGCGAAACCGGCGGCAATGCCAATCAGTGCGGCGGCAATGAGATTGAGTTTGAGCGGCAGAATGAGCAATACCGAGGCCAGGCCGCCAACCACTGCGGCGACCAGCATGGCGCGGTCGGAGAGCAGTGGCACAACCATGGCGATAAAGGTCAGGGGAACGATGAAGTCAATCGACCAGTCGGGCGGTACCAGGCTGCCGACCAGGATGCCGATGATCGTTGCTACTTGCCAGCAAGCCCAGATGGCGCTGGCCAGCCCGCAATAGAACCAGTGCAGGTCTTTGCCTTCGTTCTCTTTCATATAGCGAACGATGCTTAAGGCGTAGGCCTGGTCGGTGATCAGGTAGGCGAACAGCGCTTTCCAGTAGCCCTTGAGTGGGCGGAAATACGGGGCGAGCGACGCGCTATACATCATGAAGCGTAAATTGACGATGGCCGCCGTGGCAATGATGACGACCAGCGGCGCGCCATTGGCGAACAGTTGGGTAGCCGCGATTTGTGCCGAGCCGGCGAAGACCAGCCAGCTCATGGCAACGGCTTGCCAGGGCGTCAATCCGGCCGAAATTGCGGCTGCGCCGCAAACCATGCCAAAAGGGACGATGCTCATGAGCATCGGGACAAAAGCCCGGCAGCCGGCAAAAAATTCGACGCGTGCGGTCGACACTTGTGGCATTGGTGAAGTTTACGAATAGAATAGAGGCTGGGATTGTAACTCTTGCTAACCGTTGGAGAAGGCAGATGCTCTATCACGTCGTTGTTTCGTTTGGTAAGGAGAAGGACTATGAATATAAGCTCTCCGATACCGAGCTCGCTGGGGGTAGTGCTGAAGAGGCGCGCCGCTGGTTTGACAAGGAATTCACGGATCTCGAATGTGAGCCAACCAATCCGATGGGGAAGGTGCTAATCATCGACAAGATTCTCAACGTGGCCCGTTACGGCGGTGAGCAGCGTTTTGCCGACGGTAAAACCTGGGCTGCGCAGTTTGCGCGCTACACGGCACTGGCCTTGGGTCGTGATTCGATTCGGGTTGATGTGGCGGCTTTTAATATCGGCTACTGATTGCCTGACGGCTCTCTTCAACGGCGCAGGCTTAGGTCTGCGCCGTTTTTCGTTCACTGGCAACTTTCTTTCCACTTCGTTATCCGGTTGCAAATCTGCATTCCGTGCGCGGCGCCTTTAATAATCTGTAACTATTTGACTATTAATGAATTGTTGCGTTGGCACGATTCTTGTTAGATATGTACGCAATTATTGGTGCGCGCCACTTGGCGTGACGGTGTCAACCTCCCGACCAGTCGTCGGGCGAATGGAGAGAGGGTCAAAAAATGGCGAATACCAGTCTGCTCGAGCTGGAAGGTGATGAC
>JBIJCY010000147.1:0-6877 GCA_044344385.1 Rhodocyclaceae bacterium
TGTTCAATCCCTCAGCTCGCGTCCGGTCAGTTTGAGAAACACATCCTCAAGGTTGGCTGCACGGTGCGTGTAGCGCAGGCCTGGTGTTTCTGACAGTGTGGAGAGCAGTGGCGCCGCGTCATGACAGTAGAAGAAGGCGGTGTCGCCGGCGACTTCGAGGCGTTCGCCGAGTTCGCGTCGGGCCTTGGCCCATTCGCCCGCTTCGTCACCAAATATCTCGACGACCTGCGGTTCAATCTGCGCGGCGATCAGCTCGCGTGGCGCACCTTCGGTCACCAGACGGCCATGATCAAGCACGGCGAGGCGGTCGCACAGGCGCTCGGCTTCGTCCATGAAATGAGTCGTGAGAATCAGCGTTTTGCCTTGCGCAGTGAGGCGCTTCAGGCGCTCCCAGATCAAATGGCGGGCCTGTGGGTCGAGGCCGGTAGTTGGCTCGTCAAGGAAGATGATGTCCGGGTCGTTCACCAGCGCACGCGCCAGCGTCAGGCGTCGCTTCATGCCGCCGGAGAGCGACTGGATACGTGCTTTTTCCTTGCCGGCAAGGCCGGCGAAATCAAGTAGCGCTGGAATGCGCGCACGGATCGCGACATCCTTGATACCGAAATAGCGACCGTAGACCATCAGGTTTTCGCCGGCGGTGAAGTCCGGGTCAAGATTATCAAACTGCGGCACGACGCCCACCCGCTCACGCGCTGTTTCGGCGTGTATCGGGATGTTAAAGCCACCAAGATGAATCTCGCCGGCGTCGGGTGTGGTCAGCCCGAGGCAGCAGCGCAGGGTGGTTGTCTTGCCGGCGCCGTTCGGGCCGAGCAGACCGAAACAGGTGCCGGCGGGTACCGAAAAACTGATACCGGCAACAACCTCGTTGCCATCATACGATTTACTCAAGCCGCGCACGCGTAGCGCGGCGTCAGCGTTCAGTGTCGCCATGCTCGCGTAACAATCTCGCGGATGACGTGCAAGCGGCGATGGAAGAAGTGATCTGCGCCGGGAACAACGATTACCGGCAGTTCGAGCGGTTTGGCCCATTCGAGCACGTTGGCCAGCGGCACGGTTTCGTCTTCCGATCCGTGAATGACAATGGTGTCGCCGGGCACTGCTTCAGTCGCGTAGCTACGCGTGCCTTCAACGTAGCCTGATGCCGTGCCGACCAGCACCAGACGCTGCGCCGGGTGGCCGGATTCGGCCAGCGCCTTGGCGACGCGAGTTTGCACGAAGGCACCAAAGGAAAAGCCAGCCAGTGCGACGGGCAGGTCGCCATAGCGGCGCTTGGCTTCGGCGAGGACGGCGAGCAGGTCTTCGGTTTCACCGTGACCATCGTCATGTGAGCCATCACTCTCGCCAACGCCCCGGAAATTCGGGCGCAACGCGACGTACTCCATGCGCGCAAAAGTGCGCGCCAGCGTCTGCGCTACCTTATTGGTATTGCCGCCACCAAACAACGGGTGCGGGTGGCCAATCAGCGCGATGCCGCGTGGCGCGCCGGGGTTCTCGACAATGACGTCAATCTTGCCGGCCGGGCCGTCGAACAGCAGTTTTTCTTCGGTGAGTTTCATTCCGTCAGATTCCTTTTGTTCAGCCGCAAAAAACAGTTAACCACGGCGAACACGGCGGGCACGGCGAAAAACTTCATTGTTGAGATTTTCGCCGTGTCGCCGTGGCTATATTTTCTGTTAAATCTTCAAGCGTTCAACCACCCGCCCATGTACCAGATGTTCCTGGATGATTTCTTCAATGTCTTCCTTGTCGATATACGTGTACCAAATGGCTTCGGGATAGACCACAAGTACCGGACCATTGTCGCAGCGATCCATGCAACCGGCCTTGTTGATGCGTACTTTGCCTTGACCCTTGAGCTTGAGTTCGCCGATGCGATCCTTGGCGTAGGTTTGCATCTCGGTGGCGCCCAGGCTGTTGCAACAGGTTTCACCTTCGGCACGCTGGTTGCAGCAGAAAAAAACGTGATGCTTGAAATGGCTCATGCGACAATTTCCTTGATTGAGAGAGGTGTTTTCTGTGCTGAATTTTACCTTGATTGCCCATGTTTTCCGGCTTGCTGCCGACGAATCTGCCGCCATGCTTTAGAATCGGCGCTCTGTCTCCGATTGCGTCTTCACTTTTCTCCGGCAACAGACTCCCATGAAACACACCCATGATCCTTTTGTCGTGCTCGGCCTGCACCGGTCGGCTTCGCTTGAAGAGGTGAAGCGCGCCTATCGTCGTCTGGCGATGCGCTGGCATCCGGATCGCAATACGTCGACGGCGGCAGAAAACGAGTTCAAGCGGATCAAGGCAGCCTATGAGCTGATCGTCGATCCGCAGCGGCATGCCCAGTGGCAGCAGAGCGGTGAGTCGGCCGCAGCGGCGCAGGATGCAGCGCGTGGTGATGATCTGACGCAGGCGCTGATACTGACACTGGAAGAAGCCGCACACGGCTGTGTAAAAAGCATTGATCTGACCCGCAGCAGTCGTTGCTCCCCCTGTCACGGCAGCGGCAAGGTGCAGCACACGCACTCGGTGCCTTGCGCCCAATGTAACGGGATTGGCCGGGTACGCGGTGACAGCCGGGGCACTCGCCTGTGCGAGGGCTGTGCCGGGCGCGGTTATCTGCGTGAGACGGATTGCGCCGAGTGCGCCGGTAGTGGCTGGCGCAAGAAGCAACGCACGCTTTCGGTCAAGGTGCCAGCCGGTATCATGCACGGCGAGCGCTTGCGGCTGGCGCGCCAGGCGCGTCACGGGCCGGAAGGCGAAGACGCTGCTGGCGATCTTTATCTTGAAATCAGGCTGGCCAGCCACGCGCTTTTCGAGTTGCAGCAGCGCGACCTGCATTGCACGGTGCCGGTCAGCATCTTCCGCTTGATGAGTGGCGGGCAGATCGATGTGCCGACACTGGACGGCAGTTGCGGGCTTGATGTTCAGCCTTATCCGGGACATGGGCTGGACTACCGCTTGTCTGCACGCGGCTTCCCGAAAAAACACGGGCGCGGTGCGGGCGATCTCATTTTGCATTTGCAGCCGGTCTACCCCGCTCAAGTCAGCGCCAAAGACCGGGCTTTGCTGGACCGGCTGGAAGCCGCGCTGGCCGCCGATCTTCAACAGCGCGCGCCGGAACTCGCGGTATGGGCCGAGCGACTGCGCGAGCAGCAGAACCGCTAAAGCCGGCGTCCGAGCAAGGTCAAATACGGCAGCGCGAGAAAGGGCCAGACGCTGGCCACGAGCCGGGTGAAGCCATTGAAATTCAGAAAATGCCCCTGCCGCCAGGTGAGCAGGGCGGCTGCCGAGTAGGGATTGGGCGGCGCCAGATTAACCAGCACCGTACCGGCCATCAGCGCCAGCCCGGCCAGTGCCAGGCGGGGCGATGGCGGCAGCAGCAGTGTCAGCGAGAGTACTGCAGCACCGATCAGCAGACCAAGCCCGGCACCCGGCGTCAGCCAGACAAAGGCATCCTGCGGGCTGACCAGCACAGCAGCGGCCAACGCGCGGATGCTTAGTGCCAGTGCGAAGAAAATGGCCAGTACCGTATGCGGCGAACGCCGCTCGGAGAGCAGGGTGCGCGCGATCAGCCCGATGGCGATGGTGTTGCTGACAATGATCGACGTTTCGATGACGAAAAAAGAGGGCGCCGCATAGGGCATGGCCGGCGTCAGGCCGATCAGGTGGCGCAGGTCGCCGGCGCCAAAAAGCAAGGTTTCGGGGGAAAGCTGGGTGAGCAGCCATAAACCGAGCATGATCAGTGCGAGGTCGGCATGCGGCACGGGGGCCAGAAGGCGGCGTTGCAGGACGGCGACCCGGCTGAAAAAGCGTTCGCCATGCCACACCGTGAGCAAGGCGCCAATGCCGGCGCCAAGGGTGTTGCTTGCCAGATCAAGATTTGATGGAACACGTGATGGCAGCCAGGTTTGCAGGCATTCCAGGCACAGGCTGATCAGTGCCGCGAGCAGTGTTGCCGTGCAAGCCGGCGAGAGTCGACCGGGAATGCGCGCCAGCGTCAGTGCCAGCAAAAAACCAAGCGGTAGATAGGCCAGAACGTTGATCGACAGATCAAACATCGTCCAGTAGCGTGGCCATGCGGCGTCGAGAAAAGCGAAAGGTGATACGCCAAGATCGCGCCAGTCGGCGAAAGGATGCAGGCTGGCGTAGATGACCAGTACCAGATAAGCGAACGTCAGGTAGCGCGGCAGCGTTGATCGTCGTACGGCTGGCGCGGCGCCGGGGGGCTGGGTTGCGGCAGGTCTGCTTTGCTTCATCGCAAAGCTCGTGAGCGCTTGAAAAGCTTCAGTAACGGCGCAATACCAGCGGTCGTGAGTGGTTGCAGATGTCGCAGCAGATGGTTGGCCGTAGTGCGCAGATCGTCGCCTCTTTTAGCAGCGCTGTTTTGTCGTGGTTCAATCGTTCGCTTCGAAAACGATACGTCCGTCGACCAGTGTCGTGCGTACGCGCCCCGCCAGTTCGTAGCGAATGAAAGGCGTATTCTTGCCTTCGCTGCACAGCGCTTCGGGCGTAACCCGCCACGTTTCGGCAGGATCAAAAATGCACACGTTGGCCGGGCTGCCGACATTCAATGCGCCTGCTTCAATGCCGAGGATGGTGGCTGGGTCGCAGGTAATTCTGGCTAGCGCAGTGACGAGCGGCAGCTTCATTTCTTCCGCCCACTTGAGAGTCAGTGGCAGCAGCAATTCAAGCCCGGTGGCGCCGGGCACCGCTTCGGCGAAGGGGAGTTGCTTGCCGTCTTCATCGACGGGGGTGTGGTCGGAACAGATCGCTGCCAGCCCGTCGGCAGCCGCCGCACGCAAGGCGTCGCGGTCGCTGCCCGAGCGCAGCGGCGGGTCGAAGCGGGCGTGGCTGTCAAAATAGCCGATGTCCATTTCTGACAGGTGCAAGTGATGGATCGTCACATCGCAGGTGACCGCGGCGCCGGTGCGTCGTGCTTCGCGTACAAGTGCGACGCCGGCTGCCGAGGAAAGGCGCGACAGATGCAGGCGAACGCCCGTCTCGCGTGCCAGCTGTAGTGCCGTGCCAATGGCAATGGTCTCGGCGCAAACCGGGATGCCGGTGAGACCGAGCCGGGATGCAACTTCTCCATCGTGGGCGACACCGTCGCGTGCCAAGTGGTGATCCTGCGGCCGCAGACGAATCGCGTAACCGAAAGTGGCGGCATATTGCATGGCGCGCAGCAGCACTTGTGTGTCATCAATGGGCTGCTTGGCCTGCGAGAATGCGATGCACCCGGCGCGCGTCAGGTCGCTCAGTTCGGAGAGTTTTTCGCCAGCGAGTTGGCGGGTCAGCGCACCGATCGGGTAAACGTGGGCGAGTCCCAGCGTTTCGCTACGCCGGACCAGGCGTTCGACCAGCCCGGGTTCATCGAGCGGGGGATTGGTGTCGGGCGGGCAGGCCAGTGCGGTGACGCCGCCTGCAACGGCGGCGAGCAGTTCCGATTCAATGCCGGCCAAACGGGCCGAAAGGTCGACGAGGCCGGGGCAGACAATCTGTCGGCTGGCGTCAATAACCCGGTCGGCGACGAAGCCGGCGGGTGGTAGACCGATTGCTGCAATACGGGCGTCGGTGATGAAGACATCCTGTACGCTATCAATGCCGTTTTTCGGATCGATCAGCCGGCCGTTTTTGATGTGAATTTTTTGCGCACGCATCGTTCAGTTCCCCGCCAGAATGCTCAGTACCGCCATACGCACGGCGATACCGAAAGTGACCTGCGGCAGGATGACTGCCTGCGGTCCGTCGGCGACCTCGGAGTCGATTTCGACGCCGCGATTCATCGGCCCCGGGTGCATCACGATGGCGTCGGGGTTGGCTAGCGCCAGGATCTCCGGTGTCAGCCCGTAGCAGCGCGAATACTCACCGGCCGACGGGAGAAGTGTGCCGTTCATGCGCTCGTTCTGCAGGCGCAGCATGATGATGACGTCGCAATCCCGAATACCCTCAGAGAGATTGTGGCAGACGCGCACGCCCATTTTTTCAACAGCGGTCGGCAGCAGGGTTTTTGGCGCAACAGCCCGTATTTCCGCAGCGCCAAGGGTGCTCAGTGCGTGAATGTCGGAGCGTGCGACGCGCGAGTGCAGGATGTCACCAACGATCGCCACGCGAAGATTGGTGAAATCCTTTTTGTAATGGCGGATCGTGTACATGTCGAGCAGCCCCTGTGTCGGGTGCGCGTGGCGGCCGTCTCCGGCATTGACGACATGCACGTCGTCACGTCCGACACGGCGCAGATGGTCGGCGATCAGATAGGGCGCGCCGCTCGCTGCATGGCGGACGACGAACATATCAGCGTGCATGGCGACGAGGTTGTCCACGGTGTCGAGCAGGGTCTCGCCCTTGGCCGTCGATGAGCGACCGACATCGAGGTTGATGACGTCGGCCGAGAGACGTTTGGCGGCGATTTCGAATGTCGTTCGGGTGCGCGTCGAGTTTTCGAAAAAAAGGTTGAAGACGCTTTTGCCGCGCAACAACGGGACTTTTTTTACGTCGCGATCGGAGACTTCAAGAAAATTCGATGCGGTGTCGAGAATATGGGTGAGCACCTCGCGCGGCAGACCATCAATTGATAGTAGATGGGTCAGCTCGCCGTTCGCATTGAGTTGAGGATTGCGATTCGGAGGATTATGCATGGCGGGCGAGCCTCCACTGCAGGCGGCCGGTGGTGTCAGATTCGAGAACGAGCTCTTCGTCGGATGCGAGGTCAATTTGCCAGGTGCAGAATTCCGCGCAGATCGGTAGTTCGCGGCCGCCACGATCAGCCAGCACGGCGAGTTGGATGCTTGCCGGGCGCCCATAGTCAAACAGTTCGTTGATCGCAGCGCGGGTCGTGCGACCGGTATAGAGGACATCATCGACGAGGATCAGGGGGCGGCCCTCGATG
>JBIJCY010000148.1:0-6807 GCA_044344385.1 Rhodocyclaceae bacterium
ACGGCTGTTGCGCGAGATGATGATGTCGAGATATTCGCGGGCCTTCTGGTGGTTGCCAAGTCCGTGGTGCGCCAATGCACCCGTCATCAGCAGCTGTTCGCGCCGTGCCAGCCAGGGCGGCGGCAGGGCGTCAACAATCCGGGTCACCTCCCCCAGCGCTGCGGCGATGGCCGAGCCGTCGCCCACCTGGCCGGCAAGCACGGCGCGCAAATACGCCGCACGCGGATCATCAGAACCCGAAGCACGCAGAAAATCGAGATCCTTTCGGGCATCGGCCTCACGCTTCAAATCAATGAGCAGCGCGGCGCGCGCGACACGGGCATCAACATGCGCGGGCGCCAGCGTCAGCGCGCGATCATAGGCAGTCAGCGCCCCAGTCATATCGAACGACGCATGCAGCACCGATGCTTTCATGGTCCACGCATAGGCGTTATTCGGCGCCAGTTCGACTGCCCTACCCGCTCGCTCCTTTGCACGATCAAGTTGACCGGCGGTGAGCAGCATGGGAATTTCAGCAATGAGCGGTGATGCCGATTTCGGGTCCAGCGCACGCGCCTCGTCAAAGCTCTGGCTTGCCAGGCGAGCATTACCCGCCTCGACGTAGGCATTGCCGCGCATGGTCAGCACTTCGACCTGCAGGGCCGGCGGCAGACCGGTCGCGGCAATACGCTCAATAACAGCCTCGGGACGACCAAGGGCAAGAAAAACCTGACCCAGCGGCAGTGCGACCTCTCCCCGATTGACCCCTTGCCTGAGCGCCTCTTCGAACGCCGCTTCAGCTCCCTTCAGATCACCATCTCTGAGTAGCGCCTTGCCAAGCAACAGGTGCGCGGCGAGCATTTTCTGATCCTGCTGCAGCGCATTCTTGAGCTGAATGACAGCGCCCGGCATATCATTTTTTTCAAACTTCCCAAGTGCGTCTTCGTAAAATCGCGCCGCTTTTTCCGGCGTAGCGTGAGCCGAGGCAAGCAAAATGACACTGAGAAAAACCGTGCCAAACAGTCGGCATCCGACGCTGGAACATCGCACGATCAAATTTGAAAGTCGCTGATTTTTCATGGCTCTTTAAAAACTCATCATGATTAATGCCATCGAGAAACGTGTCTGCAGCGTATTGCTTGCGTCGACCAGTTCTACTTGCTCAGCGCGCCGGAAGCCTGTAGCTCATCGACAAACCCGAAGCGGCCCATATCCTTGATTCGCGCCGGGTAGAGGATACCGTCAAGATGATCGCATTCATGCTGCACGACGCGCGCATGAAAACCGTCAACGGTCCGGTCTACTTTCCAGCCGTAAGGATCGCAACCGGTGTAGCGCAACTTGCTCCAGCGCGGCACCCAGCCACGCAAACCGGGTACCGAAAGACAGCCTTCCCAGCCCTCTTCCACCGCATCGCCGATCGGCGTCAGTACCGGATTAATCAACACCGTATAAGGTACAACACCTGCCTCCGGATAACGCGGATTGTGCTCGAAGCCGAAGATTACAACGCGCAGATCGACGCCGATTTGCGGGGCGGCGAGGCCCGCACCGTCAAGGTGATGCATGGTGGCCTCCATGTCGGCCACCAGAGCATGCAATTCCGGCGTATCGAAACGCTCAACCGGACGCGCCTGCTGCCACAGGCGCGGATCACCCATCCTAAGGACAGATCTGACCATTGCAACCAACCATTTGCTCGATAATGGCGCGCACATGCCCCATCGACTCGTGCAAAACCCCCTGGATTGCGTCGAAGCTGATGCCTTCGCTACTGTCGCCACGCCCGGCCGCATAGTTGGCGACCACGCTAATGGCGGCATATGGCACACCAAGTTCACGCGCCAGCGCGGCTTCCGGCATACCGGTCATGCCGATGATATCGACGCCATCACGCTCCAGACGGTTAACTTCGGCCGCCGTTTCCAGACGCGGCCCCTGTGTTGATGCATAGACCGACGAATCGCTGACCGGGATGCCAATGGCAGCAGCAGCAGCGATCAGTTTTTCGCGCAGTTTGCGGTCGTAGGGCTCGGTGAAGTCAATATGCGTCACCGTGCAATCCTGCCCCTCGTGGTAAGTCGACTTACGACCCCAGGTGTAATCGATGATCTGGTGAGGGATCACGACATCGCCGGGCTTCAGGTCGGGGCGAATGCTGCCGACCGATGCCACCGAAATGATGCCGACTGCACCACGCTTCCACAAGGCCCAGATATTTGCCCGGTAATTCACTTCATGCGGCGGAATACTGTGGCCGTAGCCATGGCGCGCCAGAAAGGCGACCGGGTGCTTGCAGATTTCGCCGAAAGTCACGGCGCCCGAGGGATCGCCAAACGGCGTGCGCACCACTTCGCGATGCGATACGTCAAGGTTCGCCAGTTGCGTCAGACCGCTGCCGCCAATAATTGCCAGCATCTCAATCCTCCTTCATGGCGTAGATCGCCGGCAAATTGCGCCAGGCCCCGCGGGCATCCATGCCGTAACCGAAAACAAAACGGTCGGGCACGGTCAGCGCGACGAAATCGGCGCGGATTGGCTTGTTCTTGCCGTTCAGCTTGTCTGCAACGACTGCCGTGTAGCATGCGGCAGCCCCCAACTGCAGCATTCGCTCGTGAATTGCCGCCAGTGTCAGCCCTTCGTCGAGAATATCGTCGACCACCAGAACGGTACGCCCCTTCACCGACGTCCACGGCGCAGCACGCCACGACAGCGCGCCGCCGGAGGTATCCTGACCGTAACGTGTAACGTGCAGGTAGTCGAAATCGAGCGGAAATTGCAGTTGAGTCATCAACTGGCCGGCAAACGGCACACCGCCGCTCATCACGCAAAGCAGCACCGGGTTGGTGTCGCGCAGCTTTTCGGTGACTTCGGCAGCAAGGCGGCTGACTGCCGCTGCTACTGTCTCTGCCGAGTGAATCAGATCCGCCGAAGCGAGAAGGTCTTTGGCTTGCTGTGTATCTATCATGCTAAATCCATATTTTTTAGGTAGTTGGAGAATGCTGCACCGACCTCCGGATGACGCCGGCCAAAGACAACCGTGGCCTCCAGATAGCCGAGCTTGGAGCCACAATCGTAACGCTTTCCGGCATAGCGGTAGGCAAGAACCTGTTCTTCGGCAAGCAAGGCGGCAATGCCGTCGGTCAGCTGGATCTCGCCACCGGACCCCGGCCTTACGTTTTCAAGATGATGAAAGATGCGTGGCGTCAGGATATAGCGGCCGACGACGGCGAGCGTCGATGGCGCGTCTTCGGGTTTTGGCTTCTCAACAATCGCTTCGATGCGTTCAAGCCGCTCGGCAACCGGGCTGGCTTTGACAATGCCGTAGCTTTTTGTATCGGCACGCGGCACGTCCTGTACGCCGATGACCGAGCAACGATAATAATCGTAGGTATCCGTCATCTGTTTGAGAACCGGCGGCTCACCATCGAGCAAATCGTCGGCCAGCAGAATAGCGAAAGGCTCATCACCGATCACCGGCTTGGCGCAAAGCACGGCGTGACCCAGGCCGAGCGCTTCCGGCTGGCGGATATAGATGCAATTGATGTTCTTCGGCAGCAGGTTCTGCACGAATTCGAGCATCTCCGTCTTGTTCTTCAGCAACAGCTCATTTTCAAGCTCGTAAGACTTGTCGAAGTGGTCCTCAATGGCGCGCTTGCTGCGTCCGGTCACAAAAATCATGTCGGTGATACCGGCGGCCACGGCCTCTTCAACGGCATACTGAATCAGTGGCTTATCAACAATCGGCAACATTTCTTTCGGACTGGCCTTGGTGGCGGGCAAAAAACGGGTGCCAAGACCGGCGACCGGAAACACTGCTTTTTTCACCTTCTTCATTGCAAATTTTCCTCATTTTTTTGTTGGAGCAAATCCAGCAACTGCGCTTCGTCAATCACCGTAACGCCAAGCTCCTGAGCCTTTTCAAGCTTGGAACCGGCTTCAGCACCAGCGACCACAAAATCCGTCTTCTTCGATACCGAACCGCTGACCTTGCCACCGCGCGCTTCGATCAATTCCTTCGCCGCCTCGCGCGCCAGCGACGGCAGCGTTCCAGTCAATACGAACACCTTGCCGGCAACCACGCAGCTCACCAGCGGCACCGCCTCATCTTCACTCCACGCCAACCCGGCGGCGCGCAGCTGCTCGATCACCTCGATATTATGCGGCTCGTTACAGAACTGACGCAGGCATTGCGCGACAACCGGACCGACATCGTTCACCTGCATCAGCTGTGTCTCATCGGCTGCCAGCAAGCGATCCAGGCTGCCAAAGTGCCGCGCCAGATCCTTGGCCGTCGCTTCACCAACGTTTCTGATACCTAATGAATAAACAAAGCGCGCCAGTGTTGTCTGCTTACTGCGTTCGATGGCGACAAGCAGATTGGTAGCTGACTTCTCGGCAAAACGGTCGAGATCGATCAGCGCCATCAGGCCCATCCGGTACAGATCAGCCGGTGTGCGCACGATGTCATGATCAACCAGTTGCTCGACCAGTTTGTCACCCAACCCTTCAATATCCATGGCGCGACGCGAGGCGAAGTGTATCAGCGCCTGCTTGCGTTGCGCGGGGCAGTAAAGACCGCCACTGCACCGTGCGACCGACTCGTCTTCGGCCCGCACGACCTGCGAGCCGCAAACCGGACAGGTCTTCGGCATGATAAATTCCGGTGCCAGGATCGGGCGTTTTTCCGGCAGCACGCGAACCACTTCGGGGATCACATCACCGGCACGACGAACAACTACGGTATCGCCGATATGCACGTCCTTGCGGCGCACCTCGTCCTCGTTGTGCAGCGTCGCATTGGTCACCGTCACGCCACCGACGAAAACCGGCGCCAGGCGGGCCACCGGTGTCAGCGCGCCGGTCCGGCCGACCTGGATATCAATTGCCAACAGTTCGGTAACAGCCTCTTCTGCTGGAAACTTGTGCGCAATGGCAAAGCGTGGAGCTCGCGAAACAAAGCCAAGCCGTTCCTGCGCCGCGAGATCATTAAGTTTGTACACAACACCATCAATGTCGTAGGGCAAGGACGCGCGCTTGCTACCGACTTCTGCGTAATAGGCCAGCAAGCCGGCAACACCCAAGACACAACGCCGCTCCGCCGCGACCGGAAATCCCCAGCCAGCCAGAAGATCAAGCAGATCAGAATGCCGGCCCGGCAACTCGCACCCCTCGACGACACCCACGCCGTAGGCAAAAAAACGCAACGCCCGACTGGCGGTGATGCGTGAATCGAGCTGACGCAAACTGCCTGCGGCGGCATTGCGTGGATTAACAAATTCCTTTTCGCCCTTCTCGCGCTGGCGGGTATTTAGACGATCAAAATCGCTGCGGAATATGAGTACCTCGCCGCGCACCTCCAGCAAGCGGGGCCAGCCACTACCGCGCAAGCGCAAGGGAATGCTGCCCAGCGTACGCAAATTTTGTGTCACGTCTTCACCGGTGCTGCCATCGCCGCGCGTCGCACCACAAGTCAGAATGCCGTTTTCATAAACGAGACCGACGGCCAGACCGTCAAACTTGGGTTCCGCCGAATAGTCAATCTGACCGCCTTCTGCCAGCCCCTCCCGCACACGGCGATCAAAGGCTTCGACTTCCTCGTCGGAAAACGCGTTATTGAGTGACAGCATAGGCGTACGATGCGCCACCGACTTGAACTCGGGCAGCGGTGCAGCACCCACCCTTTGCGTCGGCGAATCGGCGCTCGCCAGTTCCGGGTGCTCGGCTTCAAGCGCCTGCAACTCACGGAACAGCCGGTCAAATTCGGCATCCGGAATCAGCGGCGCATCAAGGACGTAATACTGGTAGTTGTGTCGGTCGATTTCGGCCCGTAACTCACGGACACGTTCGGCGGCGCTCATCCCGCAGAATCAGGAAAACAGGCGTAGCGCCAGCGGTCCGCCAGCCGGAAGACTGCGTGCGGCCATCGCAGCCTGATACTGCGCCACCTGACGACGGATCGGCTCAAGCGCACCTTCTGACAGAGGACGCCGGTTATCGTCGACCAGCGAACCGTGCAGCGCCTCGGCAAATCGCCGCGCCAGATCGAGCATCTGGTTGAACACCCTGTCCCCGTGCGAAACGCGCGGCACATCAAGCAGGAAGGTCACGCCGTGCGTACTCATGGTTTTCATCGATTCAACGGAGAATCCGGCCGACTCGTGGTTGGTCAGCAGATACAGCACGTTGCCGTCATCATCACGGCGAACGAAGCGCCCTTCAGTATCGATCGCCATGCCGGCCGCTTCGGCCAGTGCGCGCAATTTGGTGCCGGGAAACACCTGCCCCTGGCTAATTACATTGATGCCGATCTGAATGTCTACACCGGCGCAAAACTCATCGAGTTGCGCTGCGGCCTCCAGCGCCGGCTGGCGCGGCGGAAGTTCGACAATGGCCATCAATTCGTCAGAAAGATCCTGCATGGCGATATGAAAGGTCGACAAATCGCTGTCTCGCGCCGGACCATGGCGATCGACCAGCTGCAAGCCGATGCGAATGCGCCGGTATTCGCTGTCACCATCATCAACAATCGGCTCCCACTCGCGCGAACGCTCGTTGTAACCGATCCAGTGCACTGGCTTGCGCACGCGTGCCAGGACATCGCGCTGTGACTCAAGAATCTGATAGGCCGGTGCCGGCTCGACGGCTTCAAATGAGGCAACGTAGTCGATTACCGGGGAGAGCAAATGAAACGGCTGGATGCTGTCTCTTGCTTCTTTCGCATCGTCTGCGCTGCGCGCAGGGACTGGCATCGGCTCAGGTTCGACACTTTGAGGCACTGCAGCAACGACCGGCTCCGCTGACGCTGGGAACTGACGTGCAAGCGGC
>JBIJCY010000149.1:0-6801 GCA_044344385.1 Rhodocyclaceae bacterium
CGATAGCTTCAGCGCGCCCTGAATTGCTTTGTGGGTTGCCGAACCGATGACGGCCGTTGCTCTCGCCGGCAGGAGAGCGATGGCTCTTTCAATCGGGGTACCGATAAAGTCAGCGACCTTGGCGCCGAAACTGGGGTTCTCGAGCAAACTCACCGCGACCCGAAGATCGCTCAATTCTTTTTCATCAAGCATGGCGTTGCACCTTCAAACAATGGCGTCATTGTCACTCAGCCGTTCAATGAGCATCTGCGCCGAGCGTTCGGAGAGAATCATGGTCAGCTTGGTCGCGGCGCGTGTCACCCCGACAAAGAGCTTGCGCAGCACCAGATCGTCCAGCGCCTCGAAATCGATTTCCGCGGAAATCACACAAGGCGCCGCCTGCCCCTTGAAGCGGTAGACGGATTCCATCAGCACATCGCCCTCAGTGAAGACCAGATTGCCAAGCAGATCGTAACCTCTGTCGTTTTGAAGCTTTTGGCCCATTACAACTGCAGATCACGCGTTACCTGACGGTGCCTCAATCGTTTGGAGAAAGCGTGCCGCGCACGCAGGCGCGGATCGGTGACAATTTCCCCGATCGTTTCACCAAGCACCATCACCACACCAAGCAGCGGCAGCACCAGCATCAAGCCAGCCACCCCCGCTACGGCGCCGCCAACGAAAATCATCACCACGGTAAGCAGCGGGTGCAATTTCAAACTGCGCCCGATGGTCATCGGCATAAAAAAGAAATCATCCAGCAGGCGAACCCAGATGAACAGGCCGATGGCACTATAGGCGACGGCCGGGTCTGCGGGATAGTCAGTCGCGGCCACCAGGACCACCAGCAAGCAGCCCAGAATCGATCCAACGTAGGGCACCCAGGCCAGCACAGCCGTCACCAGACCAAGCAGCAACGGGGCCGATACACCAATCAGCCATAGTCCGACCGCCAGACACAGGGTATCGAGTACGGTCAGCTTGATCAGCCCCTGAAAATACAGTCTTGCCGTGTGATCAACCTGATCAAGCAGATAGAGCGTCCGCTCAAAAAAAGCGTTGGGAACCGCGCGGCTGAGAAACTTCTTGAAACGCCAACCATCGCGTAGAAAGAAAAACGCTAGAAAAGGCGCCAGAAGTATCGAGGGCAACCAGGCTGCGGCAGTCAGCACGGCGTCGGCAAGATAGCTGCCGGCCAGTTTGTCGCCAACCGAACTGATCTGATGCGTCAACTGCTCGCTCAAATGCGCCTTGGCAACTAGGGAAAAGCTCCTCTCCAGCCAGGCAAGGGTCTCGACAAGAAAATGCAAACCACCTTCAATATAACGGCCTCCCGAGTCCTGCCACGAAACAAGGTGCGAACTGATCCACGGGAACATCAAGGCGACAATACCCGCAGCCAGCGTAAATGCGGCGCCACTAACCAGCGCGGCGGAAGCATCACGCGACATCCCACTAAGCACAAGGCGCTGTTGAAGGGGAAACAGCAGGTAATAGATGATCAGCCCGAACAGGAAGGGCACGACCAGCCAGAGAATTTTCTGAAAAAGGAAAAGCAGCAGGCAGGTTGCCGCAAGAATCGCGCACCAGACGAACGGTCCGCTGCGGTAGCGAGCCTCCTTCACAGCGGCCCCAGATCACTGCGCACCACCGTACGCAAACGCGCGCCAAGATGGCGGGCAAGTTGCAGGGCGATTTTTGAGGCAATCAGCGCATGCGACAGCATCAAATTGAGGAAGTCCCCGCGGAACAGGACAACCAGTGTGCAGTCCTCTGCCGCGCGCGCCTGCGCAGCACGCGGCGCATCGTCAAGCAACGCCAACTCGCCGAAAAAATTACCGTTCTCAAGCGTCGCAATTGGTTTCTCGACCTGACCCTGATGGCAGATCAGAACCTTGCCCTCAAGTATGATGTAGATGGCCTGCCCTTCTTCCCCTTCGTCGAAGATCACTTCGTCCTTGAGGTAGTGTCTCTCGTGCATGAAACCATCGACAATTTTCATCTCGCGTTTCGTCAGATCAACGAACAACGACATTTTTTTTAATTCGCGCAGGCGCTTTGGCAGGTTACTGTGGTCGAAGATATTCAGCATCGCGTTGGCAGCATTCATCAGTGATCAGGACAGGGGCGAACTATGCCGATGATTCTAAAGCAAATCGCATGACACAGCCATGAGCACGCAAACGAACGATTGCGCCCCGCCGGCACCCTCCTTTGGTCAGGCGCTTGTTTACTGGCTATGGCTGGGCTGCATCAGCTTCGGCGGCCCGGCGGGGCAGATCTCCATCATGCATCAGGATCTGGTCGAAAAGAAGCGCTGGATATCCGAACGTCGCTTCCTGCATGCACTCAACTATTGCATGGTGCTCCCCGGCCCCGAAGCACAACAACTGGCAACGTATATCGGCTGGTTATTGCACGGCAAATGGGGCGGGCTTGCGGCAGGCGGTCTGTTCGTCCTGCCTTCACTGCTATTGCTCATTGTTCTCTCGTGGCTGTACATGGCCTTCGGCAACACACCCGTAATTACCGGACTGCTTTACGGCATCAAGCCGGCTGTCACAGCAATCGTCCTTTTTGCCGCGTGGCGCATCGGCCGGCGCACGCTGCGTAACGTCTGGCTGTGGTCAATTGCCATCGCCGCATTTGCCGCAATCTTTCTCTTTGGACTGCCCTTCCCTGCCATTATTCTCGGCGCCGCCGGTTGCGGGTGGATCGGTAGCCGGCTGGCGCCGGAGCATTTTGACGCCGGTGCAGCACACGGCGCGCATGGCAAACACTACGGGCGCGCATTGATTGATAACGATACGCCAACACCACCTCATGCGCTGTTCAATTCTGCCCGCTGCGTCAAAATTTCGTTTGTCTCAATTGCCCTCTGGGGTCTTGCACTCGCTCTGCTAAGCGCCCGGTTCGGCTGGGATGGCTTGTTGACTCAAATGGGCTGGTTCTTTACCAAAGCGGCATTGCTTACTTTTGGCGGCGCCTATGCGGTGCTGCCTTACGTCTTCCAGGGTGCCGTCGAGCAATACCAATGGCTCACTGCCGGACAAATGATCGATGGGCTGGCGCTTGGCGAAAGCACGCCAGGTCCGTTGATCATGGTGACCGCCTTCGTCGGCTTTGTCGGCGCGTGGAACGGCGCAGCATTTGGGACGGATCAACTTTTTCTTGCCGGCGCTGCGGGTGCGCTGGTTGTCACCTTCTTTACATTCCTCCCTTCTTTCGCTTTCATTTTTCTCGGCGCGCCACTGATCGAAACAACGCATGGCAACCTGCGCCTGACGGCGCCGCTCACCGGAATCACGGCCGCGGTGGTCGGCGTTATTTTCAACCTCGCACTATTCTTTGCCTGGCATGTCTATTGGCCACAAGGCTGGAATACGCGCTTCGAATGGCCTGCTGCGCTGATCGGTGGCGTGGCGCTCTACGCCCTCTTGCGCTGGCAGGGGGGCGTAATTCGCGTCATTGCGGCCTCTGCAGTTGCCGGCCTGGCATTTTTCTGGTTCTTTTCCAATTGAACGCTCGCCGGAGTTCGCTATAATCAACAACGAACTGTTCTCAGCCTGACCAGCGCTGCGACACCCCTGCAAGGCGTTCTTCCATGCGCAATGAATCCCTGAAGCCTGAAGTTGTACCGCACGCTCTGGCGGGCTTTGTCCCCACGACAACGGCTGCCACTTCAACGCAGACCGATGGCACCCTGATCGACAAGTACGGGCGCCACGTCACCTACATTCGCTTGTCGATCACCGACCGCTGTGATTTCCGCTGCACCTACTGCATGGCCGAAGAAATGACCTTTCTGCCACGCGATCAGGTGTTGACGCTTGAGGAGTGTTTGCGCGTCGCCAGCACCTTTGTCGACCTCGGCGTCACCAAGGTACGCATCACTGGCGGCGAACCGCTGGTTCGTCACAATGCCGTCTGGCTGATGGAGAAAATCGCCCGCCTTGAAGGCCTCAAGGAACTGGTCATCACGACCAACGGATCGCAGCTCGACCGCTTTGCCCAACCGCTTTTCGACGCCGGTGTAAAACGGATCAATATCAGTCTCGACACGCTGCGCGCTGACCGTTTCACGGAGATCACCCGTATCGGCGACCTCGCCAAGGTCCTGCGTGGCATCGATGCGGCAATAGCGACAGGCTTCCGGCGCATCAAACTCAACGCCGTCATGATGCGCGACCGCAATGACGATGAATTCATCGACCTTGTCCAGTTTGCCGTAAATAAAGGTATCGACATCTCGTTCATCGAAGAAATGCCGCTGGGTGAAATCGGCCACGGCCGTCAATCAACCTACTTCAGCACCGAGGAAGCCATCGAGCGCCTGCAGACTCGCTTCACGCTGCTTGCCTCAACCGAAAACTCGGGTGGCCCGGCACGCTACTGGCGCATTCCCGACACGCAAACACGCGTCGGCTTCATTTCGCCGCACAGCCACAACTTCTGCGACACCTGCAATCGCGTCCGCATCACGGCGCAGGGCGAGCTCTATCCGTGCCTTGGCAACAACGACGCCATCAGCCTGCTGCCCTTGCTGCGTGAGCATCCGGACGATAACGGACCACTCCTGCAGGCGATCATGCACACCATGGGCATCAAGGCCAAAGGCCACGACTTCACCGAACAGATGAATTCGCCGCAGGTTGTCCGTTTCATGTCGATGACCGGCGGCTGATTCTTTTCCCTGCTTCATTCTTCCAGCCAATGCTGGACGCCACACCAACCCACCCGTTACCGGACCACCCATGAGCCTCTCTGAAAAAATCAGCTGTCAGGACGATTACGACCCGAACTCGCTTAGCGTCGAGCGCGCCCGCGCACTCATTCTCGGCCAGTTATCGCCGATTCAAGGAAGCGAGCGTATCGCCCTGCGCAGCGCACTTGGCCGCGTGCTGGCAGAAGATGTGATCGCGCCATGCAACGTGCCGGCCCACGACAACTCGGCGATGGACGGTTTCGCCGTGCGCTTTGCCGATCTAAACGATAGCGGCACAAGCCGCCTCAAGGTACTTGGCGTGTCGCTGGCCGGACAGGCATTCAACGGCACAGTCAGCGCAGGTGAATGCGTGCGCATCATGACCGGCGCACTGCCGCCAGCGGGCACCGATACCGTGGTGGTTCAGGAAGTGGTCGAGAACGATGGTGATTTCGCGCTCATCCCGCCAAGGCAGCGTCTTGGCCAGAACATTCGCCGCGCCGGAGAGGACCTGAAGCTCGGCATGCCGGCCCTCGCCGCCGGCAAGCTGGTTCGGCCGGCTGAACTCGGGCTGATGGCCTCGCTCGGCTTCGCCGAAGTCAGCGTCAAACGCCGCCTGCGCGTCGCCTTCTTTTCGACTGGAGACGAACTCTGCTCGATTGGTTCGCCACTGGCCGAGGGCGAAGTTTATGACAGCAACCGCTACACCCTGTACGGCATGCTCACTCGCCTCGGCTGCGAAGTGCTCGACCTCGGCGTCATCCGCGATGATCCGGCACTGATCGAAGCCGCTTTTCGCGAGGCAGCGGCCAATGCCGATGTGGTTATCACGAGCGGCGGCGTTTCCGTTGGCGAAGCCGATTTCGTCAAACAACTGATGACGCAGATGGGCGAAGTGCTGTTCTGGAAAATTGCCATGAAGCCGGGACGCCCGATGGCCTTTGGCCGTATTGGCGAAGACCCGCATGACGCATGGCTGTTCGGCTTGCCCGGCAATCCGGTCGCGGTGATGGCAACCTTCTACCAGTTCGTTCGCGATGCGCTCTACAAGTTGATGGGGGCCGACCCGATTCCTACCGTTCCCCTGCTGACAGTCACCTGCGCTACCGCGCTAAAAAAATTCCCCGGCCGCACCGAATTCCAGCGCGGCGTTCTTGTGCAAAACGATGGACAATGGCAGGTGCATGCCACGGGCGCACAAGGCTCCGGCATCCTGCGCTCGATGTCGGATGCCAGCTGCCTGATCGTTCTTGAACAGGACAGAGGCAACGTTGCTGCGGGTGAAACTGTGCAGGTGCAGTTGTTCGACGGACTGGTCTGAATCGGTAGGCGTTCGGAAGGTGACATAAGCATGTCATTGCCAACGATACCCCGCTATTTTCAGTGACCGATAAAATCATACAAAAGGCATAAATTTTGCCCGTAAAAAATTTAAACTTCAATCAGTGCATACTGAATACCTGCTTGACTCTTCTGTTTGCTTCACCGACCTGCCATGCGGAAATCTATAAATGGGTCGATGCAAATGGCCAAACACATTACTCCGAGAGAAAAGAGGATGCTGGCAAGGCCAAGTCGGTAGAGTTGAAAGTCAGGTCTGAGCCGAAACCCACGCAGGCGACCGACTCACCCGCACAATATTGGCAAGAACAAGAAACACAGTTCAGACAACGTCAGGCAAAACTGAATGAGAAACCGAACGGCCCCCCCTTGAGCACGAAGCCAAAGTCACTCTCAGGTGGAATTTCGGATGAAACCAACGCATCGCGATGCAACCTCGCAAAGGACGTCATTAGCGGTGCGGTAAGGCACTCTAACGGGAAACCAACCGACAAATATGACCGAGAGATCGCTGAAAATGATATCCGCGCTTATTGCCGCTAGTGGCGTGTTGCACGCTGTATGGATCTTATGCAAACAGCTTTCTTGGCGCAAAAACCTGTCAAATCAATAGCCTGGCAGAACTAAAAAAACCGGCCCCCACTCCCCTAGCGCGATTTGCGCAGGAAGATGTGGGGGCCGATTATTAGCCGGAAGAAGATCAGGCTTCGCGCAGCGCGCGCTTCCGTTCGTGTTCATTGAGGAAGCGCTTGCGGATGCGGATGTTTTTCGGGGTG
>JBIJCY010000151.1:0-6786 GCA_044344385.1 Rhodocyclaceae bacterium
CGCTTACCAAAGCAGAACTCGCAGATTTGCTGTTCGAGAAAGTTGGTCTCAACAAGCGTGAGGCCAAAGATATGGTCGAAGCCTTCTTCGAAGAGATCCGTAACGCGCTGGAGCGCGGTGACGGTGTGAAGCTCTCCGGTTTCGGCAATTTTCAGTTGCGCGACAAGCCGCAGCGTCCGGGTCGCAACCCCAAGACCGGTGAGGAAATCCCGATCACCGCGCGTCGTGTCGTTACTTTCCATGCCAGCCAGAAGCTGAAGGCCGAGGTGGAGTTGTCATACGATGGAACTGAGTCATAAAGACAGCGGCAAGGAGCCTTTGCCGCCCATCCCTGCCAAGCGTTACTTCACTATTGGTGAGGTAAGCGAGCTGTGCGGGGTTAAACCGCACGTTTTACGCTATTGGGAGCAGGAATTCACCCAGCTCAAGCCGGTAAAGCGTCGCGGTAATCGTCGTTATTACCAGCATCATGAAGTTTTGCTGGTGCGGCGCATTCGTGAACTTCTCTATAGTCAAGGTTTTACTATCAGCGGTGCGCGCAATCGTCTGGATGACAGTGTGGCTGAGGCGAAGCCGTCTGCCTTGACGCCCGAAATTCTGCGCGGAGAGTTGCTGTTTATCGCAGAAATGTTGCGAATTTGAGCCTGAGTAACGATTCGGGTATAATTGCCCGACGTCGGGGCGTAGCGCAGCCTGGTAGCGCACTTGCATGGGGTGCAAGGGGTCGTGAGTTCGAATCCCACCGCCCCGACCAATATAATCAAATAGTTACAAAAATAAAAAAGCCGCCGATGCGGCTTTTTTGTATTCATTTTTCGATTTTCATGGATTTTTATGCGGATTCTGCTCAGTAACGACGACGGCTACTTTGCTCCCGGGATTGATCATCTGGCGCGTGCGCTTGCCGAAGTGGCCGATATCACCGTGGTTGCCCCAGAGCGCGATCGCAGCGGCGCCAGCAATTCCCTGACGCTTGATCGTCCACTGTCGCTCAAGCGTGCCGCAAGCGGGTTTTACTATGTCAATGGTACGCCGACCGACTGCGTTCATCTGGCCGTTACCGGCATGCTTGATGAATTGCCGGATATGGTTGTTTCTGGCATCAATCACGGCGCCAATATGGGCGACGATACGATTTATTCCGGAACCGTCGCGGCAGCCACCGAAGGTTTTTTACTCGGCGTGCCGTCGATTGCTGTTTCCCTGTGCAGCAAAACGGGTGAGAATTTCGCCACCGCTGCACGCGTTGTTCGCGAACTGGTCGAACTCCTTCAGCGCCAATCGATTCGCGAGCCTGTATTGCTCAATGTCAATGTGCCGGATGTGCCTTACGAACAGTTACGTGGCACAGTCGTTACTCGCCTCGGTAAGCGGCACAAGGCCGAACCGG
This sequence comes from Rhodocyclaceae bacterium, assembly GCA_044344385.1. Taxonomy (GTDB): domain Bacteria; phylum Pseudomonadota; class Gammaproteobacteria; order Burkholderiales; family Rhodocyclaceae; genus CAJBIL01. Next base: position 1,391 of record JBIJCY010000151.1, read on the forward strand.
TGGTGCGTACGCTGACGCCACGCAATGAGACGGTTTTCTGGGTAGGCGCTGCGGGCGAAGCGCAGGACGCCGGTGAGGGCACTGATTTTCACGCGGTGCAAAACAATCAGGTGTCGATTACGCCCTTGCAGATAGATCTCACCCATAGCGCCCAGATGCCATTGGTGCGTCGCTGGTTGGCACAATGACGCGAGGCGTTGCAGGTATCGGGATGACATCACAGCGTACGCGTACGCGCATGATAGAGCGCTTGCGCGAGCAGGGTATCTGCGATGAGATGGTGCTCGCTGCAATTGCTGCCGTGCCGCGTCATGTTTTCGTTGAGGAGGCGCTGGCTTCACGTGCCTACGAAGATACGGCGTTGCCGCTTGGACACCAGCAGACCATTTCACAGCCATTTATCGTTGCACGAATGATTGAAGTGCTGCGTGCTGGCCGGGAACTCGGCAAGACGCTGGAGATCGGCGCCGGCTGTGGCTATCAGGCTGCCGTTCTGGCGCAGCTGACCGATGAGGTTTATGCGGTCGAGCGCATCGAGCCGCTGCTTGCCAAGGCCAAGCTCAATCTGCGTGCAATTCAGCAACTCAACGTGCGCTTGAAGTATGCTGATGGTCAGTTTGGTCTGCCCGAAGCCGCACCTTTTGATACGATCATTGTCGCGGCGGCAGCGTCGCGTGTTCCACCGGCACTTTTGCAGCAACTCGCGCTTGGTGGCAGAATGATATTGCCATTGGGAAGTGGCGAGCAGTATCTGGCCCTGATCGAACGCCGGGTTGAAGGGTTTGTCGAATCGCGGCTGGATAGTGTCCGTTTTGTTCCACTGCTGTCAGGAGTCGAATGAAGGATCAATATGTCTTTGCGAGGTTGGGCGTTGCTTGCGTGCTCGTCGCATCGCTTGTGGTCGGCGGCTGCGCCAGTAAATCTCCGGCACCGGTAACCGAGCGCGGTGGTCAGCCGGCTGCGCCAGCTGTCGCGACGATTCCGGGCAAGGATATTTACACCGTTAAAAAAGGCGACACCTTGTACAGCATCGCACTTGATCATGGTGTCGATTACAAGGAACTGGCGGCCTGGAACAACATTGAAAACCGGAACCGGATTCAGGTTGGGCAGTCACTGCGCATCAGGGCGCCGGGCGCCCCGGTTGGCACCGATGTGGCAGTCGCCAAGCCGGTTGCGATCGTGCCATCAGTTGAGAAGCGTTCTCTTGACGGCAGCAGCGATACCCTAAAGCGTGAGCCGAAAGCCGGGAAGGAGCCTTATTCCGAGCAGGCGCTGGCGCAAGCACAAAGTGCGCAGAAGCCGGTTGAAGCCGGTGCGGTCAGCGCGGTGAAACCTGAAGCCAGGGTGGAAGCGAAGCCCGATGTGAAGCCGGCCGAGCCGGCTGCGGCGGGCGATGAAATTGTCTGGAGCTGGCCGGCCAACGGCAAGACGATCGGCACCTTCAGCGAAGGCGTTAACAAAGGGCTCGATATTGCCGGCAAGGCGGGCGATCCCGTGCTTGCTGCCGGTGCGGGTAAAGTCATTCTCGTGAGCAATGCGCTACGCGGTTACGGCAATATGGTGGTGATCAATCACAGCAGTGCCTGGCTTACCGTCTATGCCCACAGCAGCAAGATATTGGTCAAGGAAGGCCAGATCGTGACCAAAGGCCAGAAAATTGCCGAAATGGGTAATAGCGATGCCGATCAGGTGAAGCTGCACTTTGAAGTTCGGCACCAGGGCAAGCCAGTAGATCCGCTTAAATATTTGCCGCAACGCTGACCATGTCCAACGACTCCGAGTCTGACGCCGACGCTCATTTCGCTGAAGACGAAATTCCGGAGCCGGGTTTGCTCGATGAGACACCGTTGGTCGAGCTGGAAGTTGAAATTCCTGCGGCTGTCCCCGAAGTCGAACTGCTGAACGACGTCACTCAGCGTTATCTTAACGAGATTGGCGCCAAGCCGTTATTTACGCCGGCCGAAGAAGTCGATTGGGCGCGCCGTGCACGCGCTGGTGAATTCGCTGCGCGGCAGAAAATGATCGAGCACAATTTGCGGCTCGTGGTGAATATCGCCAAGCATTACCTCAATCGCGGCATTCCGCTGCTTGATTTGATCGAAGAGGGTAATCTCGGTCTGATTCATGCGATCGAAAAATTCGATCCGGAGCGCGGTTTCCGTTTTTCGACTTACGCGACCTGGTGGATCCGCCAGAGCATCGAGCGCGCGATCATGAATCAGTCGCGGACGATTCGCCTGCCTGTACATGTGGTTAAGGAAATCAACATCGTGTTGCGCGCCATTCGCCACCTGGAATCGGCCAACGGGCGCGAAATCTGTGTCGAGCAGATCGCGCATCTGATTGACCGGCCAGTCGATGACGTGCGCCGCGTGATGGCGCTTAACGAGCACATCGCGTCGCTCGATGCGCCGCTTGAAATTGATCCCAATTCGACAATCGCCGACGCCATTGCGGACGAAAATGCGCTTGATCCGGAAGAACTGCTGCAATCAAATGAAATCGGTGATTTGCTGGAGCGCTGGGTTGGACAGCTTTCCGAGAAACAGCGACAGGTCATCGAGCGGCGCTACGGGCTTGGCGTTGCCGATGTGTGTACGCTTGAGGACATTGCGCTCGATCTGAATCTGACACGTGAGCGTGTGCGCCAGATTCAGATTGAAGCACTCGATCAGCTTCGCCGCATTATCAAGCGTGGCGGCGTTACGCGCGACAATTTGCTTTAACACCCTGGAAGCAACTGCTGGGACTAGCGTTCCACCATCACGTTGTTTTCACGCGCTTCACGTACCGCTTCGGCCAGCTGGAATACGCTCATCGCGTAAAAGCTCGATCGGTTGTAGCGGGTGATTACGTAGAAGTTGTCAAATCCAATCCAGTATTCGGTCGCCGAATCCGGTGTCACGAGATCGATCAGTGCGGCGGGTCGTTCTTCCTCTCCGTTCGCGATGACCCCTTGTTTCGTCAGCTCCTGCAGCGTGACAACGGGTTTGATGCCTGCGGCGAGCAGTGGCGCGGGATCGCCTTCGATGCGCGCGGCAAGCGCAACCGGTGCCTGCGTCTGCCAGCCATGCTGCTGCAGGAATCGGGCAACGCTGCCGATGGCGTCAATGGTGCTGTTGCGCAGATCGATGCGGTCGTCGCCATCGAAGTCCACGGCGTAGCGGCGCTGGCTGCTCGGCATGAACTGCGGAATGCCGATGGCGCCGGCGTAGGAGCCTTTTACGCTAAGTGGGCTGACGCCATTTTCGCGTGCCAGCAGCAGGAACTGTTCAAGTTCGCTGCGGAAAAATGGCGCGCGTGGCGGGTAGTAGAAGGCAATCGATGCGAGTGCTTCGAGGACGCTAAATTTTCCCATGTTTCGGCCGTACTCGGTCTCAACGCCAATGATGGCGACGATGATTTCAGCGGGTACGCCGTAGGTGGCTTCGGCGCGTTGCAACGAGGCTTCGTGCTGCTGCCAGAAGCGCTTGCCGCCCTCGGTCCGGCGGGTGTTCACAAAACGCTCCCGATAGCGCTGCCAGGAACGTTGTTGCTCGGGCACGGCAGCCGGCCGGATGGCGCGCAAAACGGCGGTGTTTGGCCGGATGGCAGCGAAGTGCCGCGTCAGGTGGGCAATATCGAAACCGTGTTGTTCGTGCATGGATTCGATGAAGGCTTTGACTTCGGGTTCGTCATTGAAACGAGGTGTTTTTTCAGCGTGGCTGGAAAGCGGCAGCAAGCCGGCGATCAGTGCCAGCAGCACGGGGACAAACGATATTCTCAAGCTTTTTTTCTCCAGGTAGATGACAAGCGCCGCGTGCATTCCTGCAACAGGCGCAACTGTTCACTGCCGCCGTGGCCGTAGCGCAGGTCGGAATAGTATCGTGCGGCTTCACTGGTCAGTGCGGCAATGTCAGGTCGTTCGTGCGCAACACGTTCTGCAAAGTCAGTTGGTCCTTCCCAGGCAGCACGATTGACGCCGCGCCGCCTGAGACCTGCGCAGAATCTTTGCCAGGCGCGCTGTGCGGGGTCGGTAGTGGCGCGCTGGTAAAGCGTCCACAGTGTGATGATGAGCAATGTTATGCCACATAGCGCCGCCAGTGTCGCCGTCATGCTGCGCCAGTCCGGTTCGTTGAAGCCCAGCCGCGATAGCACCTCTCGCTGACGTTCCGGATTGTAACCGAGCACCCATTGGTTCCAGCCGTTGTTCAAAGCCTCCCAGCGGTTGCGCATCTCGCGCAGCCAGTCGATGTTGATGCGCGAAAACATCGGCAGCGGTTCGCCAGGCAGCGCCGCAGCGATGCCATGTTCGACGCGCGATGGCGCCACTGCTGCCGTCGGATCCACGCGTATCCAGCCTTGCCCCGCGAGCCAGATCTCGGCCCAGGCATGGGCGTCGGATTGGCGAACGGTCAGGAAGCCGTCGACCGGATTCAATTCGCCGCCTTGATAGCCGGTCACCACGCGTGCGGGGACGCCGGCAGCACGCATCAGGAAAACGAAGGCTGACGCGTAGTGTTCGCAGAAGCCGCGGCGCGAGATGAAAAGGAATTCGTCCATTGCATTCTGGCCGAGAAGCGGCGGGCGCAGGGTGTAGAAAAAAGCCTCGTTACGGAACATGCGCAGTGCGGCATCCCTGATCTGTTCCGGCGAGTCAAATTCTGATCGCCATTTGACGGCCAGTTCCCGAGTGCGTGGGTTGATTCCGGGCGGTAGGCGCAGCGCATACTGCAGTATGGCTGGCGATTCAAGGGGGTTGGCGCGAAAGCTTACTGCCGAGGAAAAGGCAAAGCGCGCGCGGTTACGCACAGGTTCTTTGCTCACGGCTTCCAGTGAGGGGGCAAGTTTGCTGTCGGGCGGCAGGGTCGTCGGTACGTCGAGAGCAAGTAGCCAGTGTTGGTTGTGTGCTTCGAGCGTGCTTTCGTATGCGTAGATTTTTCCAGTGACTTCAATCGATGGCTTTGTGCGTGCAGCAGCAACCGTTAGATCCCGGGCGCGCCAGGTGAGTCCGTCGTATTCATCGAAGCTCGGGCCGCGCCAATACAGCGCCGATTTTTCGGGTGTATCGCCGGAGAAACGTACGCGGAAGGCAATGGTACCTGATTGAATGAGGTTGCTCAGCGAGCCCGGTGCCATTTTTTCCGACAGTCCGCTCATGCCGGAATGGGCGTCTTGCGGCAAGCCCCAGAGCGGCCCGGAGATGCGCGGAAAAAGCAGGTAAAGAATCAGCATGAAAGGTAATGCCTGTAACAGCAGCAAGCCGGCATAGCGGGCGATCGTGGTAACCGGCTGTGCACCGCCGTGCAAGCGAATCAGCGTTGCCGTAAGTAGTGTCGTTGCAGCCAGCAGCCACAGGCCGGTAGGGATGCTTTGCGAGTAGAAGTAGTGGGTAAGCAGCAGAAAAAAGCCGA
>JBIJCY010000150.1:0-6786 GCA_044344385.1 Rhodocyclaceae bacterium
ATATCCAGCCGCTTCCCGGTTACCCCCATGCGCTACCTTTCGACCCGCGGTGATGCTTCCCATTCGCCGTCCAAGACATTTACCGAGATCCTGCTCGGTGGCCTCGCGCCGGATGGTGGCCTTTATCTCCCGGAAACCTACCCACAGGTGTCGCGCGCCGAGCTTGATCAGTGGCGCGGGCTATCCTATGCCGATCTGGCCTACGCGGTGCTGTCCAAGTACATCGACGATATCCCGCTGGCCGATTTGAAAGCGCTGGTCGACAAGACCTATACCGCCGCCGTGTATTGCAACGGTCGTGTTGGCGATGATGCGCGCGATATCACGCCGCTGCGCTGGCTGGAGCCGGGGCTGGGGCTTCTTGAATTGTCGAATGGACCGACGTTGGCGTTCAAGGACATGGCCATGCAGTTGCTCGGCAATCTCTTTGAGTACGTGTTGGAGAAGAAGGGCGAGCAGATCAACATTCTTGGTGCGACCTCAGGCGATACCGGTTCGGCGGCTGAGTACGCGATGCGCGGCAAGCATGGCGTGCGGGTCTTTATGCTCTCGCCACATGGCCGGATGAGCGCCTTTCAGCGCGCACAGATGTACTCGCTGCAAGACGGGAATATCTACAACATCGCCGTGCGCGGCATGTTTGATGACGCGCAGGATATCGTCAAAGCCGTTTCCAACGATCACGCCTTCAAGGCGAAGTACAAAATCGGTGCGGTCAATTCGATCAACTGGGCGCGCGTCGTGGCGCAGATCGTTTATTATTTTAAGGGCTATTTCGCGGCCACAAAATCAAACGACGAAAAGGTCGCTTTCGCGGTGCCGTCGGGCAACTTCGGCAACATCTGTGCCGGCCATATTGCGCGCATGATGGGCTTGCCGATCGACAAGCTGGTGATGGCGACCAACGAAAATGATGTGCTCGACGAGTTCTTCCGCACCGGTGTTTATCGTCCGCGCGGCACGGCCGAGACGCATGCGACGTCGAGCCCGTCGATGGATATTTCCAAGGCCTCCAACTTTGAACGTTTCGTTTTCGACCTCGTCGGGCGTGATCCGGCGGTGGTGCGCGAGTTGTGGGCCAAGGTCGATGCCGGCGGCAGCTTCGATCTGTCGGGTACGCCTTTCTTTGCCAGATTGCCGCAGTTCGGCTTTGTTTCAGGCAAGAGCACGCACGCTGACCGCTTGGCGACGATCCGCTCAAGCTACGAGAAATACGGCGTGATGGTCGACACCCATACGGCTGATGGTCTCAAGGTGGCGGTCGAGTTACGCAGCGCCGACATGCCGATGGTGGTTCTTGAAACAGCCTTGCCTGCCAAGTTTGAGGAAACAATTATTGAGGCGCTGGGGCGCACACCAGATCGTCCGGCCGGCTTGCAAGGTATCGAGAATTTGCCGCAGCGGGTCGAGGTGATGGATGTCAGCGTTGAGGCAGTGAAGCAGTTTGTCGAGCGACACGTCGACGCCTGATTTTTCGTGCGCTACGCCAGACGTAAAAAAGGCACCTCGCGGTGCCTTTTTGCTTGGTAGCTACCTGCTGCCTAGAGGTAAATCACTGCCGGGAAAACGGCTGCGGCGAGTACCAGTACCAGCCATTCGACGTTGTGCCGTGCGAGGAAACCGGTGAAGTGCAGGACCAGTATGGTGATGGCGACCACGTAAAAAAGCGCAAACAGCATGGGTTGTCCCTTTCTCTTATCGTGCCAACCGCAATCGCCGGTCAGCTTGTTATGCCTTTCCGCCGATTATAACGGCATCGCACGGCAAGTTTGAGACATATTTGGCACCACTCAGTCTATTTTTTGTCTGCCGCGATCCCGTTTTCCTGAAAGCGCATGGAAAGATCGAGGGCGCGTACATCCTTGGTCAGGCCGCCGATCGAGATGCGGTCAACGCCGGTCGCGGCGATGCTATGCACAGTCTCGAGACTGACGTTGCCGGACGCTTCGAGAATGGCGCGGCCAGCGGCAATCGCCACCGCTTCGCGCATCTGGGCGAGCGTCATGTTGTCGAGCAGAACCATTTTTGCGCCGGCAGTAAGCGCCTCGTTCAATTCGGCCAGAGTCTCCACTTCAACCTGAATAAACTGGCAACGGCCACTCGCTGATTCGGCAATTTTCGTCGCGGCGGCGAGCGCGGCGCTGATGCCACCGGCTGCCAGAATGTGGTTTTCCTTGATCAGGATGCCGTCGTAAAGGCCGAGGCGATGATTGCCGCCGCCGCCGCATTTGACCGCGTACTTCTGCGCCAGTCGCAAGCCGGGGATCGTCTTGCGCGTATCGACCACCTGTGCGCGGGTGCCGGCCACAGCATCGGCGTACTGCCGTGCTTTGGTCGCGACGCCCGAGAGCAGTTGCAGGAAATTAAGTGCGCTGCGTTCGCCGGTGAGCAGCGCGCGTGCCGGACCTTCCAGTTCGCAGAGCAATTGATCGGGCGAGACGCGTTCGCCATCGGCCGCTTTCCAGATCAGTTTGATGCTGGAATCAATCTGTTTGAAGCAGCGCTCGAACCACGCCGTGCCGCACAGAATGGCGTTCTCGCGTGAGATGACGGTGGCACGGGCAATGCCGTCCGCAGGAACGAGTTGTGCCGTCAGGTCGCCGGTGTCGATGTCCTCGGCCAGCGCGGCTTTAACGTTGCGTTCGATTTCAGCGTCGAGCGAGACTGCAAAGTCCATGAAAGTTTCCATACCTTGGTCGTGAGATTGAAAAATTCTAACATTGTGCGGTGTCGCCAATGCTCAGCGGTGTGCGCGTATGGCCAGACTGAGACCTGAGGCGCCGATGATCAGCATGCCGATGATGGCAAGAAAATCGGGGAGCTGGTTGAACACCAGCCAACCGAGCAGCGTCGCCCAGATCAGCTGGACGTAGAGCAGTGGCGACAGGGTCGATGCCGGTGCCTCGCGAAAAGCGCGGATGAACATGAAGTGGCCGATGCCACCGTACAGTCCGAGCGAGATGATCAGCAGGCCTTGCGGCAGCGTCGGTATCTGGCCGTCCCAGTAGGCTGGCAGCGTCAGCGACATGGAGAGTGTGCCGACCAGTGCCGTGTAGAAGAGCAGGCGGTTTGGATGCTCGGTGGCCGCCAGTTTGCGTGTGAGAATCTGATAAATGGCGTAACAGAGTGCGCCGCCGAGTGCGTAGAGTATGCCCGGTCCGGCCATTGCGCCGCCCGGTCGCGCGATGAGCAGTACGCCGAGGAATCCTGCAATCGTCGCCAGCCAGGTGCTGCGGCGAACCTGCTCGCCGAGTAGCGGGCCTGCCAGCAGTGCGACGAGCAAGGGAGCGATGAAAATCAGTGCGGTCGTTTCGGCGAGCGGCAGTGTTTTTAACGCGAGCTGGGCGAGCAGCGTTATGCCAACCAGCATCAGTGCGCGAAAACTCATCAGCCAGGGGCGCCGCGTGACGATGATTTCACGCCCCATGCCGGGGGCCATGAAAACCAGCATGATGACGAAATGCACCAGATAGCGCGCCCAGACGAGCAGCGGCACGGCGAAAAAAGCATTCATATATTTCGCCGTTGCATCGAGTGCGGCGAACAGGAAGATAGCCGCGAGAAAGAGCAATACGCCGCGCAGCGGGTGCTGCGGCCTATCGAGCATCGTTGATCCAGCGGTTGAAGCAGAAACGGGCGCTGTCTATCAGCTCGCCAGCGGTCAGTCCGATCGGGCCGATTTCCCTGGCAAGCAGCGAGTCGGCCGCCGCGCCGTGCAGGTGTACGGCGGCAAGCAGCGCCTCAAGTGCCGGCCAGCCCTGCGCAAGCAGCGCGCTGATGAAGCCGGTGAGCACGTCGCCCGTGCCGGCCGACGCGAGGCCGGGGTTGCCAGTGGTGTTCACGAACCAGCGGCCGTCCGGCGTGGCAACGATCGTGCCGCAGCCCTTGAGTGCGACGTGGGCGTTGTAGCGGCTGGCGATTTCAAGCGCGGCGGTGATCCGGTCGGTCTGGATGTCGGCGGTGTCGCGGTCAAGCAGGCGGGCGGCTTCAGCCGGGTGCGGCGTGAGCAGGGTGGGCGCGCTGCGTGAGGCCAGTGCGACCTGCAGATTGCCTTCCTCTGCAACCAGGTTGAGTGCATCGGCATCGAGTACCAGCGGCAGGTCGAGCGCGCAGGCTTCATCAAGCAGAACGACTGCCTGATGGCTGCTGCCCATGCCCGGGCCGCAGGCGAGTGCGCTCAGGCCGGCAGCAAAAAGTGCCTCCGGCTGGCGCAGCATCAGTTCCGGCTGAACGGGGTCGAAGGCCGGCGCTTGCGCGTCGAGCAGGCCGATGTAAACGCGGCCACTGCCCAGCTTGAGCGCAGCACGCCCGGCGAGAAAAGCAGCTCCGACCATGCTGCTTGCGCCGCCGAGAATGCCCGCGTTGCCATGGCTGCCTTTGTGGCTGTTGCGGGCGCGCGGTTGCAGGTAGGTGGCGAACAGGTCGCAGCCGATGACGGCGCCCGGTGCGGGCGAGATTTCCGGCGCGTTGAGGCCAAGTGTGGCGATGGAAACCAGGCCGCAGTAATCCGGTCCGTCGCCGGTGTAGAGGCCCGGTTTGCCGGCAATGAAGCTGATCGTGTGGCTGGCACGTATCGTTTCGCCACGTCTCTGGCCGGTGTCGGCATCAAGGCCGCTCGGGCAGTCCAGCGCGAGTAGCGGGCAGCGATCTCGGGCGGCGAGTGCATTGGCGGCAAGTACCAGTTCGCCCGCCTGGCCGCTGACCTCGCGCTGCAGGCCGATGCCGAACAGGCCGTCGATGATCAGCGTCCAGCGGACGTTTTCAGGAATGTTGTTCAGTGTGCTGCCGCCGGTGTCGAGGAAGCGCTGGTATGCGGCTGCGGCATCGGTCGGCAGCTTCTCTGTGTCGCCGGTAAACACGACGCTGACTTCGTAGAAGCGCCGGCGCAGGTGGCAGGCCGCTTCGAAAGCGTCGCCGCCATTGTTGCCGGGGCCTGCAAGGATGAGGATGGCTGCGCCCTGATCGCTGCAAAGAGCTCTGGCGAGGTCGGCTGCTGCCAGCCCGGCGCGCTGCATCAGTGGCTGATTAGCCGCGGCCCTTTCGATGCTGCGCAGATCGGCAGCACGGTAAAGTGGCGCGGAATGTGGGGTCGCTGGAGTCATGTGAGGATACTAGCTGAAAAATTATCGAATGGTCAGTGCCTTGCTGCACGGCGCAGGCCATCACGGCACTGGGCTATAATTGCGACTTCCGCTGTTCTGACGCAGGTTTTCCTGCCTTTTTCCGCTCAAAACCATGGCCGACACTATTTTTCTTCGCGGGGCTCCCGCTTTTTCTGCTTTTCGTTTGCAGGGGGTGCAGCAAGCTGTTGCGAGCGCGGTACCGGGCGCCAGCGTGGCGAGTGCCGACTATTGGCATTTTGCCGTACTCAGCCAGCCGCTGAGTAGCGAGCAGCGCGCACAACTTGCGGCCTTGCTTGAAGAAGGAGCCAGCGGCGACGCAGGGGGCGGTGAGCTATTCCTTGTCACGCCGCGCGTCGGCACGATTTCGCCGTGGTCGTCGAAGGCCACCGACATTGTGTGGAACAGCGGCCTGGATGCCGTCGAGCGCATCGAGCGCGGTATTGCCTACCGGATTGAAGCGAAGCGCGGCGCGCTGTCGGCTGAAGATCGTGCGCGTGTCGTTGCGCTGATTCACGACCGGATGATTGAAACCGTGCTCGGCAGTTTTGAGCAGACGGCGGATCTCTTTCGCCATTTTTCGCCGAAGCCGCTGGCCAGCGTTGATCTGCTCGAAGGTGGCCGAGCGGCGCTGCTTGAGGCCAATGGCCGGCTCGGGCTGGCGCTCTCGGAAGATGAGGTCGATTACCTGGTCGATCTGTTCGTCAAGACCGGGCGCAATCCGACCGACGTCGAACTGATGATGTTTGCGCAGGCCAATTCCGAGCATTGCCGGCACAAGATCTTCAACGCTTCGTGGGTGATCGACGGCGTGCCGCGTCAGGAGACGTTGTTCGGCATGATCCGCGAGACGCACAAGGCGCATCCGGAGGGTACGGTCGTCGCCTACTCGGATAATTCCTCGGTGATCGAAGGCGCGACCTCGCCGCGCTTCCATCCGCGTGACGACGGCAACTATGCCTATGGCGATGCGCTGACGCACATCCTGATGAAGGTGGAGACGCACAATCACCCGACGGCAATTTCGCCTTTCCCCGGTGCGGCGACCGGCTCGGGAGGCGAGATTCGCGATGAGGGCGCCACGGGGCGTGGCTCCAAGCCGAAGGCCGGCCTGTGCGGCTTCTCGGTATCCAACCTGAATATTCCTGCCGCACCGCAGCCGTGGGAAGCGCAGACCGCCGCTTACGGCCGTCCGTCGCGCATTGCTTCGGCGCTCTCGATCATGCTCGAAGGGCCGATTGGCGCAGCGGCATTCAACAACGAATTTGGACGCCCGAACCTGACCGGTTATTTCCGCACCTACGAGCAGACCGTGGCTGGCGAAGTGAAGGGCTATCACAAGCCGATCATGATCGCCGGCGGTCTCGGCAACATCGAGGACAGCCAGTCGTTCAAGGCCGAGACTTTCCCGGCCGGAACGCTGCTCGTGCAACTCGGCGGCCCCGGCATGCTGATCGGCCTCGGTGGTGGTGCAGCCAGCTCGATGACGACTGGCAGCAATACGGAAGACCTGGATTTCGCCTCGGTGCAGCGCGGCAATCCGGAGATTCAGCGGCGCGCGCAGGAAGTGATCGATCGTTGCTGGCAGATGGGTAAGCCCAAAGGCGATGGCTCGCTGGCCGGCGACGGCAACCCGATTCTGTCGATTCATGATGTCGGTGCCGGC
>JBIJCY010000013.1:0-21898 GCA_044344385.1 Rhodocyclaceae bacterium
CTTCGCCGATGATGAAGGAAGAGAAGTCGAAGTCGATGATGGAAGCCCGCGCTGATGCGTCGGCTGACGCCACGGCCGAAACCGCCGAACAGCCGGCTGCCTGATTGTTGAGGCTCTGCTGAACCGCGTCGAAAACACTGTTGAGTTAACTGGAGTCCTGATCGAGCGCAAAGCGCTGCGTTTCACCCCGGGCGGTGTGCCGGTAACGGAATGTGTGATTGGACATCAGTCAGAGCAGATCGAAGCGGGCAGCCCAAGGCGTGTCGAGTGTGAAATCCAGGCCATTGGTCTGGGCCCGACAGCCAGATGGTTGCAAGCAGCAAGCCCGGGAGCGTCAGTTCATTTGACTGGCTTTCTCGCCGCCAAGAGCCAACACAGCAAGCAGCTGAAATTGCATGTAACTACGATTGAATTTGTAGAAGGAAATCAAAATGGGTAGGTTTTTCAAGAAGAAAGACGACAAGAACGCGAAGAAAAAAGGCAGTGGCCTGTTCAAGCGCCGCAAGTTCTGCCGCTTCAGTTTGGAGAAGATGGATGGCATCGATTACAAGGATGTCGATCTGTTCAAGGAATACATTGCTGAAAACGCCAAGATCATGCCGGCTCGTCTGACCGGTACGAAGGCTGGCTATCAGCGTCTGCTGTCGGTGGCTATCAAGCGTGCCCGCTTCCTGGCGCTGCTGCCGTACACCGATAATCACCTGTAAGCGAGGAAAAGACGATGCAAATTATTCTGATGGAGAAGGTCGTCAACCTCGGCAATCTCGGCGATCTGGTCAATGTCAAACCTGGCTATGCGCGTAACTTCCTGATCCCGAATGGCAAGGCCAAGCGTGCAACGCTGGCCGCTAAGGCGGAGTTTGAAGTGAAGCGAGCTGAGCTTGAAAAAGCAGCGGCCGAGAAGCTCGTTGCGGCTCAGGCGTTTGCCGAGAAGCTGAATGGTGCTGTCGTCAAGATCGTCCGCAAGGCCGGTGTTGATGGTCGCTTGTTTGGTTCGGTGGTGAACTTTGACGTGGCCGATGCACTGAAGGCACTGGGTTTTGACGTTGAGAAGTCCTCGGTGCGTATGCCGCTGGGCCCGCTCAAGACGGTTGGTGATAACTCGCTGGAAGTCGCGGTACATACCGACGTGCTGGCGACGATCACGGTTTCCGTGGTTGCCGAGTAACACGTGCTGCAAAAACCGTAAAACAACGCGGTTTTTTGACGCCACGAAAAAAGCCTTGCATCAGTGCAAGGCTTTTTTCATTTTAGGGCACCGTGATGCCTGCGGCTCAGGGTAAACTCGTTCCTTGGTTTGTCTTGCTTCTGAATAGCTTCCCGCACCGGATTTCCAATGGCCAAGTCGTTCAATTCCTACAACGCCCAGAATTCGCAGAATTCCTATAACCAGCGTGGTCGTCGAGACCAGAATTCCTCGGTTGATTCGGAAGTCGCGTTGCTGCGCGTGCCACCGCATTCGATCGAAGCCGAGCAGTCGGTGCTCGGTGGTTTGCTGCTCGACAATGCGGCCTTTGACAAGATTGCCGATCTGGTGTCAGAGGGCGATTTTTATCGCGACGAACACAAGCGCATTTACCGGCAGATCAGCAAATTGCTCGGGCGCGGCAAGCCGGTTGACGTGGTTACGGTGGCTGAGAGTCTCGATACTGCCGGAGAAAGCGCTGATACCGGTGGTCTGGCTTATCTTGGCGAACTAGCGGCGAATACGCCGGGTGCGGCGAATATCCGGCGCTATGCCGAAATCGTTCGTGAGCGGGCAATTCTCCGGCAACTGGTGACAGCGGGTGATGAGATCGCCGGCAGCGCACTTAATCCCCTCGGGCGCGATCCGAAGCAGTTGCTTGATGAGGCCGAGGCCAGGGTTTTTTCTATCGCCGAGGGGGGCTTTCGCAGCGAAACCGGCTTCCAGCATATCAATCCGCTGCTGACGCAGGTCGTTGAGCGCATTCAGGAGTTGCATGACCGCGACAACCCGTCGGATATCACGGGTATACCGACGGGTTATCACGATCTGGATTCCAAAACATCGGGTTTGCAGCCAGGCGATCTGTTGATCGTTGCCGGTCGTCCGTCGATGGGTAAAACGTCTTTCGCGCTGAACATGGCCGAACACGTGGCGATTGAAGTCGGGTTGCCGGTGGCCGTATTTTCCATGGAAATGGGCGGCACGCAGCTCGCCATGCGGATGCTGTCTTCGGTCGGAAAACTCGATGCGCACCGCGTGCGTACAGGCCGCCTGAACGACGATGAGTGGTCGCGCCTGTCTTTCGCATTGGGCAAGATGCACGAAGCGCCGATCTATATTGACGAGACGCCAGCGCTCAATCCGATTGACCTGCGCGCCCGTGCACGCCGCTTGCACCGGCAGTGCGGCAAACTCGGGTTGATCGTCATCGACTACCTGCAACTGATGTCGTCGGCCAATGGCAGCGGTGAGAACCGGGCTACCGAAATTTCGGAGATCTCGCGTTCGCTGAAGAGTCTGGCCAAGGAGCTTCAGGTGCCCGTGATGGCCCTTTCTCAGCTTAACCGGGCGCTTGAGCAGCGACCGAACAAGCGCCCGGTGATGTCCGATCTGCGCGAATCCGGTGCCATCGAGCAGGATGCCGACGTGATCATGTTCATCTATCGCGACGAGGTCTATAACCAGGATACGCCCGATAAAGGGGTCGCCGAGATCATTATCGGCAAGCAGCGTAACGGCCCGATCGGTACGGTTCGTCTGACCTTCATCGGTGAATATACGCGTTTCGAAAACTTCGCCAATCCCGGTTCTTACTGAGTTTTAAGCATGAAATCGCTGCTTGTTGCGGTTCTCATTTGCTGGAGTGCTCTGGCTTGGGGGCAGACGGCGGGGAACGTTGATTTGGTCGATGGCGAGGTCAAAATCATCGATGCGGCAAAAAATGAGCGCATCCCGAAGCTTGGTGACGTGCTCAGTGTCGGTGACAGCGTGATCACCGGTGTCGATGGTGAGCTGCATCTGGCTATGGAGGACGGCGGTCAAATGGCAATCCGTCCGAATACCCGGATGACAGTTGAGAACTACAAGGCTGAGGGCGGTGCTGACGACCGCAGCGTGATCTCTCTCGTGCAGGGGGCGCTGCGTTCGGTGACTGGCTGGATCGGCAAGTTTCAGCCGCGTAACTACCAGATACGTACCCCGACGGCGACCATCGGCGTGCGTGGCACCGACCACGAAACACGCGTTATTTCACCCGATAGCAAGGAGGGCGAAGCCGGCACCTACGACAAGGTAAACGTCGGTTCGACGCTCTTGCGGACGCAGCATGGGACGACCGAAGTGCGCCCCAGCCAGGCCGGTTTCGCTTCTTTTTCCGGCAAGAATCGGCCGACCGTGTTGGCCTCTGTGCCGGGATTTTTTCGCCCGACGAAACATGAGAGCCGGTTTGCCGATCTGCATGAAAAGGTGCACAAAGCGCTTGGGCAGCGCCGGAATGAGCGCATCAAACAAGTCAAGGAAACACGAGCGCAGTCCGGCAAGGAGAAGACTGAACGCACGCTTAATCGGCGTAACGAACAGGCGCGGCAACGCGAGCAGCATTTGCAGCAGAAGGAAATCCGCCAAAAATCGGGTGATGCCGAGACTCGACTCGAACGTCGGCAGCAGCTTCAGGAAAAACGGCTACAGCGGCAGCATGAGTCAGGGAGTCGCGACGATGGCAGTGACTCTTCGCGTGACAAGGTGCCGGCTGATCATTCTGTCGGCATCGAATCGAAGGCGGGCGCTAACGAATCGCGGCGATCGCAAGCGGAGCGTCACCCAAAATCCTCTGCTAAGGATAGGCGTGAGTCGGGTCATGCCGATGGCCATGGTGGCCGTCGGCATGACTAGAGTTCGACGCGGCTGGCGCTGACGTTGTAGCTGAAGTGTTCTGTGTCGAGGCTGTCGAAGCGACCTTTTTCCGTTTCTGCCTGAGGAAATACCAGGAAAGGCAGCGTCTTGCCGGTCGTGCCTCGCAGTTCGACATCCTGTGCTGCATTGAAGCCGATCCAGTTCATTTCCCAAAAACCAAACAGCAGTTTTTTCAGCACCACAAGTTTCGAGTCGCCACCGTTCAGACTTTCGTCGAGAATTGATTTGCGCACGTCGGATGGATCGACCGGTATCCATCCGTAGCCCGGTGCGTAGAACTCGGCGCGACAGTGTTGAGCCTGCGCCAGTTTGCCGGTGGCGCCGAGTCCGCTAAACAGACGCGAATAATCGATGCGCATGCCAAATACCGGGCGCGCCGGTATGCCCATCGATCGGCATAGGCCGACGAAGAGCAGGGCGATGTCGGCACTCTTGCCGCCGGGGCGGCCGCTTTCGAGCATCGTGGCAATGTCACCAAGGCCGCATCCTGGCACGAGTGGGTCGTACGTGGCGTTGTCCACCACCCAGTCGTAGATTGCCTTGCCTTGTGCGACCGGGTCCTTGATGCGGCCGATGGCACGTTCAGCGGTGCGGCGGACGAGTCCGTCGGTGGGCATCAATCCCGTCGGTTGCAGGCAACGGCGTAGCACCTCGTTGCGCTCTACTGCTGCACCTCGGCGGGTGATGTCGAAGTGCCGGTCCTGCGTCGCGACCTGGCTGACAATCTGCAGTTGCGGCGTGCTGGCACCGTCTTTCCAGTCGGCGTAGAAAACTTCCATTTCAGCAACCGGGTCGCGGTAAATGCCGGCGCTCTCGAAGTTCCCTTGCCAGCTATGGCCAAGTGAGCGTTGCCACGGCGTATCCTTGTATTGCGCCAGTGGCAGCCAGATCCGGGTTTTGCCGACGATCTTGTTTAAGGTGATTGACGAGCGGATATCGTAGGTTCGCCACGCGGCCGGTGGTTCGTCCGGAAAGCTGATAACGCTGCGCGGTTCGACGCTTGAGTTGGCCGAAGCTGCCGGCTTGCTCGCCGGCTTTGCAGGTGGTTTTTTTACTGCGGGCTTTTTGGCTGCAAGTGCCGGTGATGATGCGAAAAGCGAGAAGGCTGCCGAGGCAGCAAGGAAGTCGCGTCGTTTCAATCGACCCTCCGGAATGCGCAGGATCCGTTTGGCATAGTGAAAACGTCACGGATCGGTTAGCATAAACGGCCGGGCCGTGTCCAAAGACACGGCCCGCTAAGTGGGTTGATTATAACACTTCAGCGGCGTGATCCGCGAGACGGGAGCGCTCGCCGCGTTGCAGTGTGATGTGCCCGGAATGCGCCCATCCTTTGAAGCGATCGACAACATAGGTAAGGCCGGAGCTGCCCTCAGTGAGATACGGTGTGTCGATCTGCGCGATGTTGCCCATGCAGATCACCTTGGTGCCTGGGCCAGCACGGGTGATCAGCGTTTTCATCTGCTTCGGCGTCAGATTCTGCGCCTCGTCGATGATCAGGAACTTGTTGAGAAAGGTGCGGCCGCGCATGAAGTTGAGCGACTTGATCTTGATCCGGCTGCGGATCAAGTCGCGCGTGGCAGCTCGCCCCCAGTCACCGGCTTCCTCGTCGGTCTTGTTGAGGACATCGAGGTTGTCGTCAAGGGCGCCCATCCACGGCGTCATTTTCTCTTCCTCGGTACCGGGCAGGAAACCGATGTCTTCGCCAACCGGCACAGTGACGCGAGTCATGATGATTTCGGAGTAGAGCTTGGTTTCAAGAACCTGCGTCAGCCCGGCGGCCAGCGTGAGCAGTGTCTTGCCGGTACCTGCCTGTCCGAGCAGCGTGATGAAGTCGATATCCGGATTCATCAGCAGATTGAGTGCGAAATTCTGCTCACGGTTGCGTGCAGTAACGCCCCATACATTGTTTTTCGGGTGCGTGAAATCCGTCAGTGTTTCAAGCTGCGCAGTCTTGCCGGAGATCTCGCGGACGATGGCATAGAGTGGCTGTTCACCTTCCTGATAGACGAATTCATTGACCAGCATCTGCGAACAGAGTGGCCCGTTCAGGCGGTACAGCGTGTGGCTATCGCGTTTCCACGACTCCATGTTCTGGCCGTGCTTGTCCCAGAAATCAGCCGGCAATTCGCGCATGCCGGTGTAGAGCAGGTCGGTGTCTTCGAGGACCTTGTCGTTGAAGTAGTCCTGAGCTTCCAGCCCGAGCGCGCGGGCCTTGATCC
This sequence comes from Rhodocyclaceae bacterium, assembly GCA_044344385.1. Lineage (GTDB taxonomy): Bacteria > Pseudomonadota > Gammaproteobacteria > Burkholderiales > Rhodocyclaceae > CAJBIL01. The sequence goes on from JBIJCY010000013.1 coordinate 6,100, forward strand.
GCATGTTGATGTCTTTCGACACCAGGATGACCGGGCGATCCGGATACCTGCGCTGCAGGTGGATGACAACGGCGAGAATCTGGTTATCGGCCTTGGCCGTTGGCAAACCCGCCGGCAGGTCGTTGGAGATCGCCTCAGTCTGCAGGAAGAGATGGCCGCTGGCCAACTTGCGTGACGGGCCATAAAGCGCAATGCCGTTTTCGATACCGTCTGCCAGACTGGTGACGATCTCGTCAATGGTGCGCGTGATTTGACGGGCATTGCGGGCGATTTCTGACATGCCCTTCTTGTTGTTATCGAGCTCCTCCAGCGTCATGATCGGCAGGAAGACATCGTGTTCCTCGAAGCGGTAAACGCTTGTCGGGTCATGCATCAGTACGTTGGTGTCAAGAACGAAAAGTTTTGTTTGTTCGGTTTTGGATTTTGCTTTTGCACTGGCGGCGGATTTGCGGGCCATGGGCTGGGTTCCCTGTTAGCGAGTCTTGGTCAATGAGGTTGTCAGTAAATCAGTCAGAGCGTCTTGACGAAATCCAGCACTTCCTGCGCATGGCCCGGTACCTTTACACCGCGCCATTCGCGTTGCAACACACCCTTGCCGTCGATGACAAAAGTGCTGCGTTCAATTCCCCGTACCTGTTTCCCGTACATCGACTTCATTTTGACGACCGAGAATTGCGAGCATAGCAATTCTTCGGCATCGGAAAGCAGGTCGAAGGGTAAATCCTGTTTGGCTTTGAAGTTTTCATGTGACTTGATGCTGTCGCGCGACACGCCAACGATAATCCCGCCCGCGTCGCTAAGCTCCGGATAGAGATCGCGGAACTGTTGGGCTTCGGTGGTACAGCCCGGCGTACTGTCTTTGGGGTAAAAGTAGATGATCAGTGGATGGCCCTGGCAGTCGGCCAGGGAGAAGTTCTTGCCACCGGTAGCCGGCAAGCTGAAATCGGCAACGGTCTGCTTGATCATGAAGGTCTTTCGCAAAGTCACGGCTGGATTGTTGTAAGAAAAGCAGTCATTGGTCAAGTCGCTTGTTATTGAAGCCGTGGCAGCTATACTGAAGTGTAGTGATTGAGGTGTGTCATGGATATTTCTGCGCTCTTGTCATCATCAGGCGCTTCGTCGGCCAAGTCAGTCGATACCAGTCCGGTAGCGGCGGCTTTGCGTCGTCCGGTTAAGGCGCTGTCGCAGCAGACCGAGAGTGCGCGGGTTCGTCTTTCGGCTTTTGGTCAGGTGAAATCAGCCGTGGCTGATGTGCAGAGTGCGGCCAAGAGCTTGCAGGACAATAAGCAGGTGCAGACAGCCGACAGCGCGAGAAAAGCGGCCGAGACTTTCGTCAAAGCCTTCAACGCTGAAAACCGTACCGCAGCGAATCTGACGCGTCGCGAGGATGCGCGGAATTCTGCGGGTGCGCTGGCCGACGAGCCACGTGCCCGTGCGGCGTCCAGCGAGTTGCAGCGTGCCGTGCGTGACAGTGAGCCGGAACTCAAGCAGGTCGGCATTACACGCCAGAATGATGGCTCGCTGACGATTGATACAAAGGCGTTCGAGGCCGCCTACGTCAAGGACTCCGGTTCGCTGAGGCAGTCGCTGAGCACGGTTGGCAACCGCGTCGAGGGTGTGACTACGCGTCAACTCAGTGCGTCAGGCTCGGTTGGCAGTGCGGTCAATAGCCTGAGCAGCAAGGTGGCGAATCTGGAAGATCGTCAGGCCGATGTGCAGACGCGCCTTGATCAGTCACAACAGATCGTTCAGGAACAAACTGACCGATTCAAGACCGGGCCATTCGCGACCGGTGTTTCTGCCTACAAAGGCATCTTCTCGATCTGAATTTGTTTTGCCTGTCGTCAGCGATCTGATCGCGCGCTTCTGGTAGGATTCGCGCTGGTTCCGGCGATCTCTGCATGACTCCCTCTCTCTCTGAAGTGTTTTCTCTCGATGGTCCGCTTGCGGCCGGTATTCCCGGCTATCGTCAGCGTGCGCAACAACTTGAAATGGCCGAGCGGATTGCAGCGGCGATGGCCGCAAATCGCGTGCTGGTCGCCGAGGCGGGAACCGGCACCGGAAAGACCTTTGCCTACCTTGTTCCTGCGCTGCTTTCCGGCGGCAAGGTGATCGTTTCGACGGGCACCAAGAACCTGCAGGATCAGCTCTTTTCACGCGACATTCCGACGGTTCGCCGAGTTCTCAATTCGCCGGTCAAGGCAGCGCTGCTCAAGGGGCGCGCCAACTACCTGTGTCACTACCACCTTGAGCGCTCACTGGCCGACGGTCGATTTCTGACGCGCGAGGATTCGGCCGATGCGGTGCGTATTTCGCGTTTTGCCAAGACAACACAAACCGGCGACAAGGCCGAATGTAATGGGGTTGCCGAGAGTTCTCCGGTCTGGGGTATGGTCACGTCGACGCGCGAGAACTGCCTCGGGCAGGAGTGCCCTTCACACAAGGAGTGTTTCGTTCTGGCGGCGCGTCGCGAGGCGCTGGCGGCCGATCTGGTGGTGGTCAATCACCACCTGTTTTTTGCCGATGTGATGCTGCGCGATGAAGGGACTGCCGAGTTGTTGCCGGCCTGTAACACAGTGATCTTCGACGAGGCGCATCAGTTGCCGGAAACCGCCAGCCTGTTTTTCGGCGACAACGTGTCGACTGCACAAATTCTTGACCTGGTGCGTGACGCACGGGTTGAAGGGCTGGCTTCGGCACGTGACTGCCTCGATCTGCCAAAACTTTGTGGCGTACTGGAAAAATCTGCCAAGGATCTGCGTCTGACCCTGCCGGTCGAGCCAGCACGCTTTGCCTTGCCGCAACTTGAAACGCGCATGGGTTTCGATAACGGGGTCGTCGGGCTGATCCGCGAACTGGAATTGTTCGCTGCGCTGCTTGAAACACAGGCACAACGCGCTGAAGGACTGGAGAACTGCTGGCGCCGTTCGGTCGAGTTGCTCGCTCAGTTGCGCCGCTGGCAGAGCGGCGCGGATGCCGATTATGTGCGTTGGGGCGAAACCTATACGCATGCGCTGCAGCTCAACGCAACGCCGCTGGTGATCGCCAGCATCATGCAGAAGCAGATGAGCGGCCATCCGCGTGCCTGGATCTTCACCTCGGCAACACTTGCCGTGCAAAAGGATTTTGGTCATTACTGTGCCGAAATGGGGCTGGGCGAAGCTGATTCAGCGTGTTGGGACAGCCCGTTTGATTACGAGAAACAGGCGTTGCTGTATGCGCCGCAGAATCTGCCTGAACCGAACAGTTACGAGTTTACCGAGGCCGTCGTCAAAGCCGCGTTCCCGGTGCTGAAGGCGAGCGCCGGGCGCGCCTTTTTTCTATGCACTTCCTTGCGCGCGATGCGTCGAACGCATGAGTTGCTTGGTGAATATCTCGAACGTGCCGGCCTCGATTTTCCGCTGCTCCTGCAAGGCGAGGGCAGCAAGAATGAGTTGCTCGAACGTTTTCGCCGGCTTGGCAATGCTATCCTGGTTGGCAGCCAGAGTTTCTGGGAGGGCGTCGACGTGCGCGGCGATGCGCTGTCGCTGGTCGTCATTGACAAGCTACCCTTCGCACCGCCGGATGATCCAGTACTCTCGGCGCGTATCGAACGCATGAAAAACGAAGGGCGCAATGCCTTCATGGAGTACCAGCTGCCGCGAGCCGTGATCAACGTCAAGCAGGGTGCCGGTCGCCTGATTCGCGATGAAACCGATCGCGGCGTGTTGATGATTTGCGACCCGCGTCTGATCAGCAAACCTTATGGAAAACGCGTCTGGCGCAGCTTGCCGCCGATGAAGCGGACGCGTGAACTTGACGACGTACTGGCTTTTTTCGAGGCAGAGCCGGTAGCATAGGCGCCATGGAAGGCCACCCCGTTCAGTTTTCTCCACAGATGCTTCCGGCCGACTGCCGTGATGCGGCGGCTTTGCTCAATCGTGATTGCGCCTGCGTCTCGGTCGATCATCAGGCACTGCGTCACGCGCTTGAGGCGGGGGATGGCAGCATTTCTCACGCCGACTTGCTTGCCACGCGGCCACATTTGTTCTCGGATACCATGGTTTTTGTCAGCGAAGCGCATCTGCGCAGCATGGCGGAGACCATTTCAGCGATTGAGCAGGTGATCTCTGTGCCGGCCTACCGTTCGCATGTTCTAGGTCATGCGCCGCCGATTGCGCGGCATTCACCGAAGTCAGCGGGCGTTTTTCTTGGTTACGATTTTCACCTTGGTGCCGATGGCCCCAAGCTCATCGAGATCAATACCAATGCCGGTGGAGGCTTGCTCAATGCCAAGCTGCTGAGGGCGCAGCGTGCCTGTTGTGCGCCGGTGGCTATGATGATGCCCGACAATATTAGTGTCGAAGAGGCGTTCGTTGCCATGTTCCGTGAAGAATGGCGGCTGGCGCATGGCGATTCTCCGGCGCGGCCACTTTCGTGTATCGCGATCATTGACGAGTCACCCGCGGATCAGTATCTGGCGCCGGAATTCGAGCTCTTTCGTCAGTTGTTTGAATCAAACGGCATCGTTGCGCTGGTGGCTGATCCCGGTGAGCTCTCTTTCGAAGAAGGCAAGCTGTTATGTCGTGGGCAAGTTGTCGATCTGGTCTATAACCGTCTCACTGATTTTGCTCTCGAAGCGTCGCAGCATACGGCTTTGCGTGCGGCTTATCTGGCCGATGCTGTCGTTCTCACGCCGCATCCGCAGGCGCACGCGCTTTACGCCGACAAACGCAATCTCGTGGTGCTCACGAATCAGGCATGGCTGGCAGAGATCGGAGTTGATGCCGTGAGGCGACGGTTACTGCTTGCCGGTATCCCGCGCACTGAAGAAGTGACGCCGGACAATGCCAGTGCTTTTTGGGCCAGCCGCAAACAGTGGTTCTTCAAACCGGCGGCCGGTTTCGGCAGCAAGGCCGCGTATCGCGGTGACAAGCTGACCAAACGCGTTTTTGAGGAGATTTCGCGCGGTGCATATGTTGCACAGGCACTGGTGCCGCCGTCCGAACGCCGTTTGCTGATTGATGGTGTTGAGCAGGATCTGAAACTTGATTTACGTAACTACGTCTATCAGGGGGGCGTCCAACTCGTGTCAGCGCGCCTCTATCAAGGGCAGACGACCAACTTCCGCACGCCGGGCGGTGGTTTTGCTGCGGTGTTTTCTGTGCCCTGCCAGGGTGAAGGTAAAATCTGTACATGAATCCGCACACGAATTCACTTAACCCGCCTAAAAACGTTTTTGGCATCGCCGGCTATTCCGGCTCGGGCAAAACAACGCTACTTGAAAAGCTGTTGCCGCGCATTACCGCACTCGGTTTGCGCGTTTCGGTGATCAAGCATGCACATCACACGTTTGATATCGACAAACCGGGCAAGGATTCCTACCGTCATCGCGAAGCAGGCGCCAGCGAAGTGCTGCTCGCCAGCAGCCAGCGCTGGGTGATAATGAACGAGCTGCGTGGCGCGCCGGAGCCGACACTGGAGGAATATCTCAGCCATTTTTCGCCATGCGATCTGATCCTTGTCGAAGGCTTCAAGCAGGAGGCTATTCCGAAGCTCGAAGTACATCGCCCGGCCAATGGCAAGCCGCCACTATGGCCCGAGAATCCGCACATTGTTGCGGTGGCTTGTGATGCGCCGCTCGCCTCACCGCTGCCGGCGCATTTGCCGCAACTGGATCTGAACGATGCGGACGCGATTGTTCATTTCATTCTGACTGCACTGCTTCTGAGCAAAAATTAGTTACCAAATCTTGAGAGGGTAATATGTCAAATAAATTTAAAACATCGTGGTTCTGGACTTCCCTTGGAACAGTTGAGGGGCAAAAGGGTTATTTGGTCAAAGAAAAATCAAACAAGACGACACAGCGACATATCGATTTGAATGAATATGCCCAGAAGCTGCAGGATGTTTATGAACAGCTTGACTCCGAAGGTTTCGACGTCGTCAATGTTGTGCCGATCTCGATGGGAACGTCGGAAATAAGCACTCATCATTCCGCCGGCGCGGGATCTGTTATAGGTGACGTTGGATTCAGTATCACCAGCGGCGCCGTGGTCGTTGGAAAAAGACGCGATGGCTGATCTGACGATCTGCCAGTGCGCCAACAAGCTGCCTCTCTAACGGGCTTTTGCATACTGCGTTTCAATGATCCAGGGGAAACACATGCTGTCGTTCGATGAAGCACTTGCCCGCTTACTGTCGGGGGCGCGGCAAGTCAGCGAAACCCGCTCGCTCCCGACGTTGGCAGCTGCCGGGCGCGTGCTTGCCGAAGCGCAATACGCGACGCTGAGCGTGCCGCCACTCGATAATTCGGCAATGGATGGCTATGCCGTTCGTGTTGCCGATCTGCCGGTGATTGGCAGTTGTTTTCCTGTCACACAGCGTATCCCAGCCGGCAGTGTCGGTGTTTCGTTACAACTCGGTAGTGCAGCCCGAATCTTCACCGGTGCGCCGATTCCCGCAGGTGCCGATGCCGTAGTGATGCAGGAGTTGTGCGAGCACGGCGAGGGTGGGGTGATGATCAATCATCTGCCGCATGCCGGAGAAAATATCCGCCGTGCCGGCAGCGATGTGCGTGCCGGCAGCAGTATCCTGGCTGTCGGTCAACGTTTGCGCCCGCAGGATATCGCGCTTGCTGCTTCGGTCGGTATCGCGCAGTTGCCGGTTTTCCGGCGGGTTCGCGTTGCCGTGTTTTTTACCGGTGACGAGCTGTGCATGCCCGGTGAGCCGCTGCCGCCGGGCGCCATCTATAACAGCAACCGCTTTCTGCTCACCGCCTTGCTTGAAGGCCTTGATTGCGAGGTGCGTGATTTGGGGCAGGTGCCGGATAGTCTGGAGGCAACGCGTGCGGCACTGCGTGAGGCCGCGCAAGGCAATGATCTGATCCTTACCTCGGGCGGCGTTTCGGTCGGCGAGGAGGATTACGTCAAGCCCGCCGTTGAAGCCGAAGGCAGACTGGATATGTGGCGAATCGCCATCAAGCCGGGCAAGCCGCTGGCCTTCGGACAGGTGATGTCAGCCGGACGCGAGGTTGCATTCATTGGCTTGCCGGGCAATCCGGTGTCGAGCTTTGTGACCTTTCTGATGCTTGTACGACCATTCATTTTGCATATGCAGGGGGTGCAGGCAACAGCGCCACTTGCTTATGCCATGCGTGCTGATTTTGACTGGCTGCATCCCGATGCGCGGCGCGAATTTCTGCGCGCCAGACTGAACGCCCATGGCGGGTTGGAACTGTTTGAAAATCAAGGGTCGGGTGTGCTGACCTCGGCCGTATGGGCTGGCGGACTGGTCGATAACGCGCCGCAACAAGTCGTTCGGCGCGGTGATACGGTACGCTTCGTGCCGTTTTCCGAATTGTTGGGATAGTTCTAGATGATGCTGAAGATTCTGTATTTTGCCAGCCTGCGTGAAACGCTGGGCCGTGGAGCAGAAAGTTTTGATCTGCCTGATGGCGTGAACGATGTCGGCAGTCTGCTAACGCTGCTTAAGGCACGCGGTGCCGAGTGGGAAAAGCTTGGGTCAGTGAAGAACCTGCGTTATGCCGTCAATCAGGAAATGGCGCAGCTCGACTCGCCGCTCAAGGCTGGCGATGAAGTGGCTTTCTTCCCGCCCGTGACGGGAGGCTGAGATGCCGGTACGTATTCAGGAAGCTGATTTTGATGTGAGCGCCGAGTTAGCCGCGTTGCGTCAGGGCGACGCACGGGTTGGCGCGTTGGCGACTTTTGTCGGCGTCGTGCGTGATGTAAATGATGGTTCAGGTATCTCCGAGATGACGCTCGAACACTATCCGGGCATGACCGAAAAGGCGCTCGAAGCCATCGTCGCTGAAGCGAAAGCTCGCTGGAATATTTTTGATGCGCTGGTTATTCACCGGGTTGGACGACTGCTGCCGAAGGATCAGATTGTTTTTGTCGCGGTCAGCGGCGCGCATCGCGGCGAGACCTTCGCCGCCTGCGAATTCATCATGGATTACCTGAAGACGCGTGCGCCGTTCTGGAAGCGTGAAGTCACGCCCGAAGGTGCGCGCTGGGTCGATGCGCGGGACGCCGACGATACCGCTGCCGAACGCTGGCAGCGGTAGCTGTCATTCAGCGCTCAGCCAAGCTTGAAGCGGCTGACCGAGTTGTGCAGCGCCGTAGATAATTGTTGCAAATGGCGCGCCGCATTGGTGGTGTGTTCAACTGCGCTGGCGCTTTCTTCAGACATCTGGGCAATCTGCTCGATGTTTTTCGCGATTTCGCTGGATACCGTTCCTTGTTCGCGGATTGAATCCGAAATGCTGTTCACGACGTCCATGACGCGCGTTGAGCCATCGCGGATCTCGTTGATCGAAGCACCGGCCTGACTGGCTAGATCGACGCCCTTGCTGGCCTGCTGGACACCCGTTTGCATGCTTTCGACAGCACTGCGCGTGCCGTTCTGTATTTTACCGACCATGCCGCCGATTTCGGCGGTGGACAAGGTCGTGCGTTCGGCCAGTTTGCGCACTTCGTCGGCAACCACGGCGAAGCCTCTGCCTTGCTCACCGGCACGTGCGGCTTCAATAGCGGCGTTCAGGGCGAGCAGGTTGGTTTGATCGGCAATTTCCTTGATCGTGTTGACGATTGAGGTAATCTGGTCGGATTGGCGGCCGAGGTCTTCGATGATTTCCGATGAGGACTGCACAGCTTCCGAAATCTTGTGCATTTCGGTTGCGGCGCTCTCAATGATTTTTGTGCCCGACTTGGACAGGTCGGCCGCTTGCACCGTGATGTTGTGGGCCTCCCGGGCATTTTCGGCGACCTGATCGATGCTTACGGTCATTTCTTCAACCGCAGCCGCCATTGAAGAGGCTGATTCACTTTGTTGGCGCGAGCGCATGCCGACTTCCTCCGAGGCGTGCAGCAAGTCGTTGGACGAGGAGGAGAGTTGTTCTGCTCCGCGCACAATTTCATCGATCATCTTGCGTAGCGTCTGTTGCATTTCTTTCATGCCGGCCAGCACGCTGGTTGTGTCTCCCGGGGCGCAGGTGACCTCGGTCGTCAGATCGCCGGCCGCGATGCGACGGGTGATTTGCGATGCGTAGTGGGGGTCTCCACCGAGCGTCTTGATCAGATTTCGGCTGACCAGCGTCAGGGAAACGGCAATCAAGCCGCCAATCAATGCGCCCCAAGCGAGAAACTTGATGGCGTTTTGTTTGAAAATGGCGTTGACGTCGTCCAGGTAAACGCCGCTGCCGATGATCCAGCCCCAGGGTTCAAAGCCTTTGACGTAGGAGAGCTTTTCGATGGGTGTCTCGGAACCCGGTTTGGGCCAGAGGTAATCGACGAAGCCGGCACCCTCAGCCTTGACGATTTTGACAAACTCGACAAACAGCACCTTGCCGTTTGGATCTTTCAGGCTCGACATGTCCTGGCCCTCAAGCGACGCCTTGGCACCGTGCGCTAGCGTTTTAGGCGAATGGTCGTTGATCCAGAAATATTCCACCTTGTCGTAACGCAGCGAACGGACCATGTCGATGGCAGCCTTCTGGGCGTCAGCAACCGGCATTTTGCCCTCGCGGGAAAGTTGCTCATAGTGGGCGATGATTCCGTGCGCAGTTTCAACGACATTACGCAGCTTTTCCTTGCGGTCGCTGAGCAGTTGCGCTTTTTCACCGGATAGAACCAGAGCGAATAGCACGCAGAGTGCTACCACTGTTGCGATGGTCAAGCCGTTCAGCTTGGCGCGCAAGGATATTCCTTTTTCAGTGCTCATGACGTCTCCTTTTGCCCGGATAGATACCCGCTTTCCGGTAATTTATTATATTACTTTGGTAATAGCCAGAATCCTTGTTCAAGAACGACTTTCTGTTGGTTTACTTTAGGGATGTTCAGTTTGTGTGTTTTTGTTCAAGTTCGGCAAGTGCTTCATCTGCAGTCTCGTAAATATGAGGTGCCACTTGTCGGTGTTCCAACGCTGCGCCCAGTTTCGCACGCATGAAACTCGACGTGGTGTAGCGGGTGACATCGCTATAAAAGGAGTCAACCAGGCCACGCACCATCACCACATAGTCATCCACGACGTCCGGATTGATCGAGAAATTATCGTAGTTCACGATGGCCAGCACCTTGTGCTTGAGTGGCGACAGTTTTTCGGTTACCAATGTACGGATGCGTTCGACCTGCGCATCGGTGCTTACGTTCAGTCCTTCGAAATTGACGAAAAACAGGTTCTGCTCTGCGTCGAAAGTCAGCCGCTGCTCGAGCGGCACTTCGAGCAGTTGATCGCGCAAGCTCATGGATGCTGAGGAGAAAATGGCAGCATCCATGATTTTTAATTGCGGACTGATGCGCGGTGCAAAATCCATGTGGGCAAGGATGTCGCGTTGCAGATCGATGCCCGGCGCGATTTCAATCAGCTCCAGGCCGTCGCTGACAAGCCGGAATACGCAGCGCTCGGTGATGTAGAGCACGCTCTGGCCGCGCTGCGCGGCGTAGCTGCCGCTGAAGGTGCGGTGTTCTACTTCGTTGATGAACTTGCGTGACTTTCCTTCCTTTAGAATTTTCAACTGCCCGTCGGCAACGGCAACTTCCAGATCACCGGCGGTAAATGTGCCGACAAAAACGACTTTTTTGGCGTTTTGGCTGATGTTGATGAAGCCGCCCGCGCCGGCCAATTTTGGGCCGAATTTGCTGACGTTGAGGTTGCCTTCTCGGTCGGCCTGCGCCAGACCGAGAAAGGCCAGATCCAAGCCGCCGCCATCATAGAAGTCGAACTGGTTGGGCTGGTCGATGATCGCTTCGGCATTGATCGCCGCGCCGAAATTAAGCCCGCCGGCCGGAATGCCGCCAATCACGCCGGGTTCAGCGGTGAGGGTGAGCAGATCGAGGACGCGCTCTTCTGCGGCAATCGAGGCGACGCCCTCGGGCATGCCGATGCCGAGATTGACGACAGCGCCCGGGATCAGCTCGAATGCGGCGCGGCGGGCAATGATCTTGCGCTCGCTCATCTCCATTGTGGGGATTGATGAGAGGGGCAGGCGAATCTCGCTGGAGAACCCGGGATTGTAGGACTCAAGGAAGGTCTGCATGTGGTATTCGGGCTTTTCGGCGATCACCACGCAATCAACCAGCACACCGGGAATCTTCACCTGGCGCGGGTTGAGCGTGCCACGGTCGGCAATCCGCTCGACCTGAACGATGACAATGCCACCCGAGTTGTGCGCGGCCATGGCGATGGCCAGTGCTTCCAGCGTCAGGGCTTCCTTTTCCATGGTGATGTTGCCGTTCAGATCGGCGGTGGTGCCGCGAATAATGCCGACGTTGATCGGGAAGGCCTTGTAGAACAGGTATTCCTCACCGTGGATCTGCATCAGTTCAACGAGTTCTTCGGTGGTGCAGGCGTTGATCTTGCCGCCGCCGAAACGCGGGTCCACAAAGGTGCCCAGGCCGACGCGCGTGATTTGCCCCGGCTTGCCGGCGGCGATGTCGCGCAGCAGATGTGTAATAACGCCCTGCGGCAGGTTGTAGGCTTCGATCTGGTTATTTACCGCGAGCTGCTGCAGTTTTGGCGCAAGCCCCCAGTGGCCGCCAACGACGCGTTTGACTAGACCTTGATGACCAAAATGATTGAGCCCGCGTTCCTTTCCATCGCCTTGTCCGGCGGCGTAGAAAAGTGTCAGGTCGCGCGGTGCGCTTTCTTCAAGAAAACGCTTCTCAAGGGCAACGGCGATGTTTTCGGCAAAACCGATGCCGACAAAGCCGCCGGTGGCGACCGTGTCGCCGCTGTGGATCAGGCGTACGGCTTCGGTGGCGGAAACGATCTTGTCTTTTTTGGGCGGCTCGTTGCCGGTCAGCATCGGGTGGTGGAGATGTTTGCGCATGTCGGCGTTCCCGTGGGGTGGTCTATCCTGAAGTATGCCGCAAGCGGGAATGGCCATGCAGCGAATTTCGCGTCGCGACTCTTGAAATCGGGCGAGACTGCCCCACCTATCCGGCATCAAACAATTTCACCAGGGAGCCTCCATGCGCCTCGATAAACTGACCACCAAATTTCAGCAGGCTCTGGCCGACGCGCAGAGCCTTGCGCTTGGCCACGACCACCAGATGATCGAACCGCAACACCTGCTGCTCGCCTTGCTGCAGCAGGATGAAGGCGGCTCTTCGTCGCTGTTGTCGCATGCCGGGGTCAATGTGCCACCGCTCAAGGCCGCACTGGAGCAGGCGATTGATCGTCTGCCAACCGTTGAAGGGCACGGTGGCGAGGTGCAAATCGGCCGCGATCTGACTAATCTGCTCAATCTCACCGACAAGGAAGCGCAGAAACGTGGCGATCAGTTCATTGCCAGCGAAATGTTCCTGCTGGTGCTCTGTGACGACAAGGGCGAGTGTGCCCGTTTGGCCAAACAGCACGGGCTGGCGAAGAAATCGCTGGAGCAGGCGGTGTCATCGGTGCGCGGCGGGCAGGGCGTCGATAATCAGGAAGCCGAAGGCCAGCGCGAGTCGCTGAAAAAGTACTGCATAGACCTTACCGAGCGCGCCCGTCTGGGCAAGCTCGACCCGGTGATCGGCCGCGACGATGAAATTCGCCGCACCATCCAGATTCTGCAGCGGCGCACCAAGAACAATCCGGTGCTGATCGGTGAGCCGGGCGTTGGCAAGACGGCCATTGTCGAGGGCCTCGCCCAGCGCATCGTCAATGACGAGGTGCCCGAGACACTTAAGGGCAAGAAGGTTCTCAGTCTGGATATGGCGGCGTTGCTCGCCGGTGCCAAGTATCGCGGTGAATTCGAGGAGCGTCTGAAGTCGGTGCTCAAGGAAATCGCGCAGGAAGAAGGGCGCATCATCGTCTTCATCGACGAGCTGCATACCATGGTCGGTGCCGGCAAGGCCGAGGGCGCCATTGATGCCGGCAACATGCTCAAGCCGGCGCTGGCGCGCGGCGAACTGCACTGCGTCGGTGCGACGACGTTGAATGAATATCGCAAGTACGTCGAGAAAGACGCGGCACTTGAACGGCGCTTCCAGAAAGTTCTGGTCGACGAGCCGTCGGTCGAGAGCACGATCGCCATTCTGCGCGGCCTGCGCGAGAAGTACGAGCTGCACCACGGCATCGACATTACCGACCCGGCGATTGTTGCTGCGGCCGAGTTGAGCCATCGCTACATCACTGACCGCTTCTTGCCCGACAAGGCCATTGATCTGATCGACGAGGCGGCGGCGCGTATCAAGATGGAAATCGATTCACGCCCCGAGGTGATGGACAAGCTCGACCGGCGCATGATCCAGTTGAAGATCGAGCGCGAGGCGGTACGCAAGGAGAAGGACGAGGCGTCGAAAAAACGCATGCAGCTGATCGAGGACGAACTCGTCAAGCTGGAGCGCGAATACAACGACCTTGAGGAAATCTGGAAAGCCGAGAAGGCGCAGGTGCAGGGCAGCGCGCACATCAAGGAAGAGATCGACAGGATGAAAGCCGATCTGGCTCGCCTGCAGCGCGAGGGCAAGCTCGACAAGGTCGCCGAACTGCAATACGGCAAGCTGCCGCAGCTTGAGGCGCAGTTGAAGGTCGCTGAAAAAGCCGGCGATGGCGCGCAGAAAAACAAGTTGCTGCGTACGCAGGTCGGCATTGAGGAAATCGCCGAAGTGGTGTCGCGCGCGACCGGCATTCCGGTGTCGAAAATGATGCAGGGCGAGCGCGAGAAGTTGCTGAAGATGGAAGAGCGTCTGCATCAGCGCGTCGTCGGGCAGGATGAGGCCGTGCGTCTGGTGTCCGATGCGATCCGTCGCTCGCGTGCCGGTCTGTCGGACCCGAACAAGCCCTACGGTTCGTTCCTCTTCCTCGGCCCGACCGGTGTTGGCAAGACCGAGCTGTGCAAGGCGCTGGCCGGCTTCCTGTTTGATTCCGAGGATCACATGATCCGCATCGACATGAGCGAATTCATGGAGAAGCATTCGGTATCGCGCCTGATCGGCGCGCCGCCGGGCTACGTCGGCTATGAAGAGGGCGGTCATCTGACCGAAGCCGTGCGCCGCAAGCCGTATTCGGTGATCCTGCTCGATGAGGTGGAGAAGGCGCACCCGGACGTTTTCAACGTGCTGCTGCAGGTGCTGGATGACGGTCGAATGACCGACGGGCAGGGCCGTACCGTTGATTTCAAAAACACGGTGATCGTCATGACGTCGAACCTCGGCTCGCAGATGATCCAGCAGATGTCGGGCGACGATTACCAGGTGATCAAGCTGGCGGTGATGGGCGAGGTCAAGTCCTACTTCCGGCCAGAGTTCCTGAACCGGATTGACGAAGTGGTCGTCTTCCATGCACTGGATGAGAAGCACATCCGGTCGATTGCGAAGATTCAGATGGGCTATCTGGAAAAGCGTCTGGCGCAGCTCGAGATGAAGCTGGAGGTGGCCGACAGTGCACTGGCCGAAGTGGCTGCCGCCGGTTTCGATCCGGTATTCGGCGCGCGGCCGTTGAAGCGGGCAATTCAGTCACAACTCGAAAATCCGCTGGCCAAGGCGATTCTCGAAGGGCGTTTTGGTGCGAAGGATACGATTCGTGTGACCTGCGAGGGTGGGGTGATGAGTTTTGTGAAGGGGTGAAATTCGCTTCTCGCCCCTTTTTCCTTCATCCTTTTGAAATGTGCTCCGGCCGGCAATCTGCGGTTGGTGAACGCACGTTGTCAAATGTGTGACTTGTGCCGCCCCAGACCTTCTGCCAGAAAGGCCAGTACCAACGCATTGAGCGATACTCCCTCTGATTTGGCGCGGGCGGATAGTTCGGCATGAATGAACTTCGGAACTCGCGCAACGAATTTTCCGGAAGCCACGCCGCCGCTGTTGGGTTTTGGTACTGGGAAGCCTTTGGACTCCAGTGTGGCAATGGTGGCAGCAAGCGCATCGCGTCCATTTTTGATGGCTTCATCGATTGTTTCGCCATCGGAGATGCACTCGGAAAAGTCGGAATATGACACCAGAAATCCCCCGCCTTCAGTTTTGGAGAGCGGGCGAATCTCGAAGGGGTAAGCGCCGGGGTTTTGCATAATTCAGGCTCCTTTAACCAAAGCAACGAACTTCTTTATGTAGATCGGCTTGATTGGCCGATGTGCCGGTACGGGCAAAGTCGCTCCGTCGGCGCGAATGAATACGCAGTGGCTGGTACCATCATGCCGCCAATCAATGTTGTGCCTCCGCGCTACGGTTTGCATTTGTTCGATCCGTCAATCCAGCGGGTTGCGTGTCATTGCATCGAGCAATTTTGTGGCGCTGTTCATGTGCTGAATAGTATTGCCCGTAATATCAAATGTTAAATGTCTGCAATCGCCTTGCTGGTGGCCACGGTTACAATGCCGGATTGAAGTAGCAAAGGTCGTCTGATGAACGCCAATACCGGCAATCGTGGGGAAGTCGCTGTCATTGCGCTGGTCGGTTACGCGCACGCGGTTTCGCATTTCTTCCATTTGATGATCCCGCCGCTCTTCCCGTGGCTGATGAAGGATTTCGATCTCAGCTTTACCGAGGCCGGCTTCCTGATGACGGTGTTTTTCGTCGTTTCGGGAACAGGGCAGGCGTTGGCCGGCTTTGTCGTTGATCGGATCGGCGCGCGTCCGGTACTGTTTTCCGGCGTGCTGATGCTGGTGCTGTCGGGGATTGCGCTCGGTCTTGCCCAGAATTACCCGATGCTGATGTTGGCGGCTGCGCTGGCGGGTGCCGGTAACAGCGTATTTCATCCGGCCGATTTCACGCTGCTCAATCACCGGGTTTCGTTGCCGCGTCTCGGCCACGCTTTTTCAGTGCATGGCCTGTCAGGTAACCTTGGTTGGGCGGCGGCACCGTTCCTGATGACCTCGGTG
>JBIJCY010000152.1:0-6755 GCA_044344385.1 Rhodocyclaceae bacterium
CAGCCGGCAATTCATTCTCGCTCTCGATCAGGGCACAACCAGCTCACGTGCCATCCTCTTCGACCGCAGCGGCAGCATCTGCGGACTCGCGCAGCAGGAACTCACACAGCATTACCCGCAACCCGGCTGGGTTGAACACGACGCCAACGAGATATGGCAAACGCAACTCGCCGTCGCACGGGATGTACTGCGCGAAAACAACATCCCGGCCGGCAGCATCGCTGCCGTCGGCATCACCAACCAGCGCGAAACAACCGTCTTGTGGGATCGCGCCACCGGCGAACCGCTGCATCGCGCCATCGTCTGGCAGGACCGGCGCACCGCCGCGTATTGCGAGGAACTGAGTGCGTCCGGCCACGCCGAACTGTTTCGCCAACGCACCGGCCTCGTGCTCGACGCCTATTTTTCCGGCACCAAGCTCAAATGGCTGCTTGACCACATCCCCGGCGCGCGCGCCCGTGCCGAACGCGGCGAACTGGCCTTCGGCACCATCGACAGTTGGCTGGCGTGGAAGCTCTCGGCCGGTCGCAGCCACGTTACCGACGCATCGAACGCCTCACGCACCCTGCTCTTCAACATTCGCCGCCGCTGCTGGGATGACGAACTGCTGGCCCTGCTCGACATTCCAGCAGCCGTATTGCCAACGGTGGTCGACAGCAGCGCGCCGATCACCACCGTCGATGCACAGTGGCTGGGCGCGCCGGTGCCACTCACCGGCATCGCCGGCGACCAGCAGGCGGCAACCTTCGGCCAGGCCTGCATGACGCACGGCATGGCCAAGAACACCTACGGCACGGGCTGCTTCCTGCTGATGAATACCGGCGAGCTGCCGATGCCGTCAACACATCGCATGCTCACCACCGTCGGCTGGCAACGCGCGGGGCATACCACCTACCTGCTCGAAGGCAGCGTCTTCATGGGCGGCGCCACCGTGCAATGGCTGCGCGATGGCCTTGGCATGATCACGCACACCAATGAAATCGAAGCACTCGCCGCTTCCGTTCCCGACAACGGCGGCGTCTATCTGGTGCCGGCCCACACAGGGCTCGGCGCTCCGTACTGGGACCCTTACGCACGCGGCGCTCTGCTCGGCATGACACGCGGCACGACCCGCGCCCACATCGCACGTGCCGCGCTCGAAGCCATCGCCTTCCAAAGCACCGAAGTCCTCCACGCGATGCAGAAGGATTCCGGCGAACGCCTGAGCGAACTGCGCGTCGATGGCGGTGCAGCGCGCAACAACCTGTTGCTGCAATTTCAGGCCGACCTGCTCGGCGTACCGGTGGTGCGCCCGAAAATCACCGAAACTACCGCACTCGGCACCGCCTACCTCGCTGGTCTGGCCGTCGGTTTCTGGCAGGACGAAGCCGAAATAAACGCACTATGGCGCGCCGAACGCCGCTTTGAACCGGTCATGCACGGCGATCATCGTGCAGCACTGCTCGCCCACTGGCGGCGCGCAGTTGAACGATCCCGAAATTGGGCGACAAACGAGGTGGACAACTGATGTCGGTTCAATCCAGTCGAACAGAAACCCTCGCCACACTGCGCAGAGGAGAGCCCTGGGACGTGCTGATCATCGGCGGCGGCGCCACCGGGCTGGGCGCGGCCGTTGACGCTGCTTCGCGCGGTTATCGCACCTTATTGATCGAAGCACGCGATTTCGCCTCGGGCACCTCGTCGCGCAGCACCAAGCTGATTCACGGCGGCGTGCGCTACCTGCGCCAGGGCGACCTCGGGCTGGTGCGCAACGCCCTGCGCGAACGCTCTCATCTACTGAAAAACGCCGCGCATCTGGTGCATCCGCTGGCCTTCATCATTCCCGCCTGGAGTACCGTTGACCGCCTGTTCTACGCCGCCGCGCTCAAGCTCTACGACACGCTCTCCGGCTGGCACAATCTCGACGCTTCAAGCCGCCTCGACAAACAGGAAATGCTCACCGCCCTGCCCGGCCTGCGCAGCGACGGGCTGTGCGGCGGCATTCGCTATTGGGATGGCCAGTTCGACGATGCGCGCCTCGCCGTCACGCTGATGCGAACCGCCAGCGATCTTGATGCAATCTGCCTCAACTATCTGCCAGCGACCCAACTGATCAAGAGCAAAGGTCGCGTCATTGGCGCCTGGGCGAACGATAGCGAAAGCGGCGAAGGATTTGAGCTACACGCCAAAGTCGTCATCAATGCCACCGGCGTTCATGCCGACAGCGTACGCCGGCTCGACGACCCGAACAGCGCGCCACTACTCACGCCCAGCCAGGGCATTCATCTCGTTTTCGACGCGTCGTTCCTGCCCGGCAAGCAGGCCTTGCTCGTTCCGAAAACCGAAGATGGTCGCGTCATGTTTGCCATCCCCTGGCAAGGCAAAGTGCTGTTCGGCACCACCGACACGCCGCGCCCCGACCTGCAACTTCTGCAGGAGCCACAGCCACTCGCCGAAGAGGTCGACTTCCTGCTGCGTACCGCCGCCAGCGTACTGACCCGCCCGCCCAAACGTGAAGACATCCGCAGCGCTTTTGCAGGCCTGCGCCCGCTGGTGCACCCGGAAAACGACTCGGGTAAAAAGAGCACCGCCGCCCTCTCACGCGAGCATGCCATTCTGGTCAGCGACAGCGGCCTGATCACCGTCACAGGCGGCAAATGGACTACCTACCGGCTGATGGCCGAACAGGTAATCGACCGCGCGGCCACTGTAGCCGGCCTGCACGCCACACCTTGCCAGACCAAAACCCTGAAACTGCACGGCTGCCCGGCGCAGGTGAGCAGTGATGTGTACGGTACCGACTCGCCGATGCTGGCCATGATGCCCGGCCAGAATCAGCGCCTGCACCCGGCCCTGCCCTACACAGAAGCCATGGTGCGTTTTGCCATCCGCTACGAATCGGCGCGCACGATCGAGGATGTGCTGGCCAGACGTACGCGGGCGCTGTTCCTCGACGCCAGCGCCGCCGACGCCAGTATCGAACGCCTTGCCGAGATATTTGTCGAGGAACTAAATCCGCCCACGGATCGACTGAACGCCATGATCGAAACCGCACGTCAAAGTGCGCGCCAATTCATGGGCGGTTGATACACGTAACAGATTCAGGCACGGCACCCGAGCAGCATTTCGTCTCACCCAATGTTGATGTTAATCAAACAGCCCGAAACTCGTTGGCGTACCATCAATACGTAGAAGAGCGCAAAAAAAGCCATGACCACTCACAAAAAAAACACCCCCACGGTTTTCGGCAAGCTACTCGCGGCACAAAAGCCCTTGCGGCTGCGAGCAGCCGCAGGGGCTCGGCTGGCCGGCGGGCCGGTCATTGATGCTGCAAACCACGCAGCCGAAAAACTGCTACACGAACTCCAGGTGCATCAAATCGAACTGGAGATGCAGAACGAGGGGTTAAAGGAAGCGCAAATCGCCCTTGAGGCGTCACGTGACCGTTTCGTCGATTTTTACGAACACTCCCCTGTCGCTTATCTCACCTTGTCTGACAAGGGACTGATCACCGATATCAACCTGACCGGGGCGAAGTTGTTGGGCGTCGAACGCAGGAGCCTGCTGAAACGCCGGTTTTCACAATTCGTTGCACGCGAAGACGAAGATCTCTGGCACTCACATTTCTTTAGCGTGCTGAAGCATGAAAGCAAACTCGACAGCGAACTGGTGCTCGAACTCGCTGAGGGGGGTCGCTGCTCTGTCCGGATCGACAGTCTGCGCCTCCTGAAAGACGGTCAACCGCCCTCGCTGCGCATCGTGCTCACTGACATCAGCCAGCACAAGCAAGCAGAACGTGCTTTGCAGGAGAGCGCAGAAAACTATCGGCGCCTGGCTGAAGACATGCCGCTTTTTATCTCAACATGTTTTCCTGATGGTACGCTGACCTACGTCAACAGCGCGCTATGCAAACTGCTCGCCATGAGCAAAACGGAGCTGACGGGAAGAAATTTTTTCGATTTTTTGTCCGCCAGTGACCGCGAAATGGTCAGGGAACGTCTCGCGGCTCTAACTCCCGAACACCCCGTGGAAACCCATCTGCAGTGGCATTCCGGATCCGATGATGCAGACACCTGTCAGCGATGGACCAACCGCGCATTTTTTGACACTTTCGGCAAACTTGTCGGCTTCCAGGCCTTCGGCGAGGACATCACCGAGCGCAAACTGGCGGAAGACCGCTTGCGTGAGCAGGAGGAGTTTTTTCGTCTGATCGCCGAGAATATTGGCGACTTCATCGCCGTGCTCGACCTGGAAGGAAAGCGACTCTACAGCAGCCCCTCCTACAAAAAGTTTTTCGGCAAGACAATAGATTTGAAGGGGACGGATTCCTTCGCCGAAATTCATCCGGAAGACCAGGAACGCGTCAAGCGGGTGTTCAGAGAAACGGTGCAAACCGGTATCGGACAGGAACTCGCGTATCGCTTCCTGACAGTGGACGGCAGTATCCGGGAAATAGAGTCGCACGGCAGCGCGATCAGAAACGAGAAAGGCCGGATTGTACGGGTGATGGTTGTCTCGCGAGACGTCACCGAACGCAAGCAGATGGAAGAACGGATCCGCCAACTGGCGTTCTATGACCCGCTCACCCAACTGCCCAACCGCCGCCTGCTCAGCGACCGCTTGAGCCAGAGCATGGCCGCCAGCGCACGCAGCGGCTGCTTTGGTGCGTTGATCTTTCTCGATCTTGACAATTTCAAGCCGCTCAACGATCTGCATGGCCACCTGGTGGGCGACCTGCTGCTGATTGAAGCCGCCGAGCGGTTGAAGGGCTGTGTGCGCGAGATGGACACCGTGGCGCGTTTTGGGGGCGATGAATTTGTGCTCATCATCAACGAGCTGGATACCGACAAAACCGAATCGCTCTCACAGGCCAACATCGTCGCCGAAAAGATTCTCGCCGCCTTGTCCGCCCCCTATCAACTGACCGTCAAGCACCAGGGAAAAGCGGATACGCTGATTGACTATCGATGCACATCGAGCCTCGGTTTGGTGCTGTTCGTCAATCATCAAGCCAGCCCGGTCGACATCCTCAAATGGGCCGATGCCGCAATGTATCAGGCAAAAGACGCCGGGCGGAATTCGATCCGGTTCTTTGACCAGGACGCCTGATCCGGGAACTGCCGGCACGGCAACCGCATGCCGGTTTTTAAGGCACCAACACCGCCGGAGAATTGATTGAGGAACTTATTACCCCCGTTTGTCGACTAAACGCCATAATCGAAACGGGGGGCCGCAGCACCCTCCGTAAATGATTGTGCCCACGTCGTCAACCTCAGGAGAGTTCCTATGAAAACAAGATCCAGACTGTCCGTCCTTGCCGCCTTCGTCCTCGTTTCCACCGGGCTGAGCACTGCGCTGCACGCACAACCCGGCGCTGCACAGAAAAAAATGGGCTTTTTTATCAGCAGCGCTGGCTCTGGCGATGGCGCAAATCTCGGCGGCCTGGCTGGCGCAGACAAGATCTGCCAATCGCTCGCGCAAGCCGCCGGTGCCGGCAAGCGCACCTGGCACGCCTACCTGAGCAGCAGCGCCACAGCGAGCGCTCCCGCCATCAATGCCCGCGACCGCATCGGACACGGCCCTTGGTACAACGCCAAAGGCGTTCTCATCGCCCGCAACGTGGACGAACTCCACCACGATAACCACCTCAACAAGCAGACGGCGCTCAACGAGAAAGGTGAAGGCATCAACGGCCGGACGGACAAGCCGAACATGCACGACATCCTGACCGGATCTGATTCGTACGGAATGGCTTTCCCGGCCGGACAGGATACGACTTGCGGCAACTGGACGAAAAATGGCGAGGGGTCGGCTCAGGTCGGCCATCATGACCGGATGGGCCTGAGCGACAAGGCGAACGCTATTTCATGGAATCAGGCGCATCCTTCGGCCGGATGCAGCCAGGAGTCGCTCCGCAAAACGGGCGGCAATGGCTTGTTCTACTGTTTCGCGGTCAAGTAAAACGGCGTAGGAAATCACGCAGCCATGTAGGGTGCAATAAGCGCAGCGCATTGCACCGGATGAGCGCAGAGCGTTGGTGCAATGCGCTGCGCTTATTGCACCCTACAAATTTGCGTCGGTCACTGACTACTCAGCATCGGCCTGTTGCGCCGGGTGCGCTGCGGCAAAGTCCTGCAATTCGAAACAAGCCTTGTTGATCCGGCGGATGATCGGATACGGTTCCAGATCGACCTGAAAACGCTCAGCGTTGAATACCTGCGGAATCAGGAAACAATCGGCCAGACCGGGCGTATCACCATGGCAGAACCGTCCCGTCTGCGGCTCACGCGCAAGGCGCGTTTCAATAATGCGAAATCCCTCCTCTACCCAATGCCGGTACCACTGCATTTTCAGCTCATCGGAAACGCCGAGTTCACCGGTCAGATATTTCAGCACACGCAGGTTGTTGATCGGATGAATCTCACAAGCCACCGTCAACGCCAGCGAGCGAACCCGCGCGCGGCCCGGCGGGTCAGCCGGCAATAACGGTTTTTGCAGATAGACCTCGTCGAGATATTCGAGAATGGCCAGTGACTGACCAAGCGCCGCATCGCCGTCGACCAGCGTTGGCACCATCGAACCGGCGTTGAGAGCACGATAATCATCGCTCAGATGTTCGCCACCACCACGCACCAGATGCACCGGCACCGCTTCGTAATCGAGGCCCTTGAGGTTCAGGCCGATACGCACTCGAAAGGCGGCTGAGCTACGATAATAGGTGTATAGCTTCAGCATAAAATTCTTCCCTCAGAAAACACCCGCGTCAACTTCACCAA
>JBIJCY010000153.1:0-6744 GCA_044344385.1 Rhodocyclaceae bacterium
AAGCTGTTTTGACACAACGGTCCGGAAGCATCCGCCGATTACAGCATCGCCATGAAAGGCAAGCAGGACGGGCTTCTTCGACGATCAGCTCGACCGTTGGAAACGGTCGAGGTCTGCCTCCTAATGTCAATAATGCCTGCAGAAAAGAATGCGACGCTGACCCTTTTGACTAATTGTCCATATTTTCCGCGGTTGAATACGTGAAGGTTTTAAAAATGGCAGACGAGAAGGTGGCGAGGGTTGCTTACAGAGAACCAACGGAAGCTGAAAAACGGAACTATTACGCTATCTATGAGCTTGTGTTCGATAGCCATTTTCGCTGTCAAAAAAACGATCCGTCATGACTGCTGTGTTTGGTTATGAAGCGTGGTCGTGGAGGGTGGTTGGAATTACAGAGGATGCAATAAGAGCAATTGCCAGAAACAACTTCAACAAACCTGCGCGTGTTTTGGCAAGAGACCATCAGCTTCCACGTGTCACAACCTACAACAAGCTCTTTGAAAAGAAAATGCCGTTTGGCGAGTGGTGGGACTGGATTTGGGAGAACGACCAAACCACATTGATGACCAACGAGGAGCACCATAACAAAAAAAACAAAAACATCAGCAAGACATACAAGCTTGACCCGCACCAAAGTTATTTCGTTGACGCTGAAGTGGCTGGATGGCATCAGACTAAGCGTCGCGAAGGTGCGCTAGTGCAAAAGCTAATCGAAAAGTATTCGATTGAAATCTAGAACAACTCACATCCTCTATGCTCAATCAAAGGAGTTAGCGTCGCATTAATTTCTGCCCCAAAACACTGCGACCGATTGCCGCAGCACCGGCAGAACCGGCGGGCACGGCGTAAAATCCATGCTTCGCGCCAGTTTCCACCGACCCCATGCCCGCCCCTGACAACGCCCTGCCGATAAGCTCCACACCGCCGCTGACGCGGCTGGTCGCGCTGCGCCGCATTGAGGTGTTGACTCAGGCGGCGGTGCTGATTCTCGCCGTTGCCTGGCTGAAGATACCGCTCGACGTCGTCAGCATGGCGGCGATCATTGCGCTGCTCGCCGCCATCAACCTCGCCACGCAATGGCGTATCGATCATTGCGGGCCGGTCACTGACGGCGAGCTGTTTGCCCAACTCAGTGTTGACGTCGTCATTCTGACGCTGCTGCTCTACTTTGCCGGCGGCTCGGCCAACCCTTTCGTCTCGCTATTCATCATCTCGCCAACGATCGCCGCCGCCACACTGCCGGCGCGGCACGCCTGGGCGATGGCCGGCATCGCGCTGCTGGCCTACACCTTCCTGATGTTCTGGAACCTGCCGCTGCCGCCACCACAAGGCGAGTTCTCACAACTTGCTCAGCTCGACGCCCTGCTGGCTCGCGCCACCGGCACCGCGCCGGAGCACGCCGGCCACATGAGCGGCTTTGCGCTGCACATTCTGGGCATGTGGCTCAACTTTGTGATCAGCGTCTGCGTCGTCGCCTTCTTTTTGACACGCATGGCGACAGCGCTTAAACGCCGTGAGCAGGAGCTTGCGGCGGCCCGTGAGGCCGCGCTGCGCAACGAGCAGATTCTGTCACTTGGCACGCTGGCCGCCGGCGCAGCGCACCAGCTCGGCACGCCGCTGGCGACGATGGCGGTCGTCATCCGCGAACTGGAATTGAGTCATGGCAACAACCCTGAACTGAAGGGCGATCTGCATCTACTGCGCGAACAGGTGGATCACTGCAAACAGACGATCTCGCAAATCCTCGCTTCGGCCGGCCAGACACGCGACGAGAGCCTGCAGTCGATGGCGCTCGACGCCTACCTCAACAAGCTGGTCGAGGAATGGCAGCTGATTCGCCCGCGTGCGCCGCTGCAAGCGGTTCTCGAAGGCCCGCAACCGGCGCCGCTGATTGCTGCCGACCGCCGGCTCGAACAAGCCATTCTCAATCTGCTCGACAATGCCGCCGATGCCAACGGCGCCAGCGGCGACGCACTGCGCTTCACCGCCCGTTGGGACGCCACGGGCTGCTGCATCGAAATTCTCGATTGCGGCCCCGGACTCGATGCCGAAGCGGCGCAACACGTCGGCCAGGCATTCTTCAGCACAAAACAGACGGATGACGGCAGTGTCGGCGGACTCGGCATCGGCTTTTTTCTCACCAACGCGACCGTTGAACAATTCGGCGGCAAGGTCGAATTGTTCAACCGCAATGACCGGCAAAGCGGCGCCTGCACTCGCGTGACCCTGCCGCTGGCTCGACTGAAAGCTTCTGTACCATGACCGATGACGACCGTTCCAGCCTGCTGCTTGTCGATGACGACGACACCTTTCGCGAAGTGCTCGGTCGCGCCCTTGAACGCCGTGGTTACGCGGTGACCAGCGCCGGCAGCGTTGATGCCGCAGTGATCAAAGCGCAGGAACAGCCGCCTGAATATGCCGTGGTCGACCTCAAGATGCCCGGCGACTCCGGCCTGGTACTGATCGAAAAACTGATCGAGCTCGACCCGAACACGCGCATCGTCATGCTCACCGGCTACGCCAGCATCGCCACCGCGATCGAAGCGATCAAACTCGGCGCCATTCACTATCTGGCCAAACCCTGCGATGCCGACGAAGTCGTCGCCGCGCTGAACAAGAGCAGCGAAGGCGACTCCAGCCTGGCGGTTTCCGAATCGCCGCTGACGGTCAATCGCCTCGAATGGGAGCACATCCAGCGCGTCCTTGCCGAACATCAGGGCAACATCTCGTCGACCGCCCGCGCCTTGAAAATGCACCGGCGCACACTGCAACGAAAACTCGGCAAGCACCCGAGCAAGGAATAGATATGGCGCAGGTGGACAAGGCAGCGCTCGAACGCATGCGTATCGACAAATGGCTGTGGGCAGCGCGTTTCTACAAGACGCGCTCACTCGCCACGGCCGCGATCAACGCCGGCCACGTCAAACTCAACGGCAGCACCATCAAGCCGGCGCGCGAGCTGCGCTGTAGCGACACGCTCGAACTGGCCATCGGCGACGCACACTGGACCGTTCTCGTTCGCGGCCTCAACGAACAACGCAGGCCAGCCTGCGAAGCGCAACTGCTTTACGAAGAAACCAGCGAAAGCAGTACACGTCGCACCGCCGAAAAAGAGGCCCACCGTCTCGCGCCACCGCCCGGCAGCGACCTGCGCGGCCGACCAACCAAGAAGGCGCGGCGACAGATTCGCGGCTTCAACGACGGGTTTTGAGCCGCCCGGGATTGTGCACACGCCAAACGGCGACCACACGCACGCGTATGGAACTCGCTCTACAATAGGCACTCCAATCGCGTCCAGCCCGCCCGAAAGATCCCTCAGCCATGTTCCGTACACTCAATCAGCCCGCCCTCTGGGTGATTACACTTTCCGCCGCCGGCATCCTGATGATCACGATGGGCGCGCGCCAGTCGCTGGGCCTTTTCCTATCCCCACTGAATACGACCACCGGCCTCGGCATCGCTTCGATCAGCCTGGCGATGGCGGTCGGGCAATTCATGTGGGGCGCCATCCAGCCAGTCTCCGGCGCGCTGGCTGACCGCTACGGCCCCGGCCGTGTGCTACTTGGCGGCATCGTGCTGTTGGCTTTGGGCAGTGCCATCACGCCGTTCATGAGCAGCACCTGGGGGCTGATTTTCTCGCTCGGACTGCTCTCGGCGATGGGCTCTGGTGCCGGCAGCTTTTCGGTACTGATCGGCGCGGCGGCCAATCGGCTGCCGCTTGAAGCGCGCGGCGCGGCATCGGGGGTGATCAACGCCGGCGGCTCTTTCGGCCAGTTCGTCTTTGCGCCTATCCTGCAAAAACTGATTCAAACCGTCGGCTGGATGGGCGCCATGTGGGCGCTGGCGATCATGACGCTAGCCGCCCTGCCGATGGTGCGCGTTCTGTCAAAACCCGCGGAACACGCGCCACAGGCTGCAGTTGACGAAAAAGGCCTGTGGCATAGCGTGCAGGATGCGATGGGCGACCGCAGCTATCTGCTGCTGCACGCCGGTTTTTTCACCTGCGGCTTCCACATCGCCTTTCTCGTCACGCACCTGCCGGGCGAAGTCGACCTGTGCGGCCTGCCGCCGTCGGTAGCCAGTTGGTCGCTGGCCATCATCGGCCTCTCCAACATCTTCGGCAGCCTCTATGCCGGCTCGTGTGTTGCCCGCTATCGCAGCAAATACGTGCTGTTCTGGATGTATGCCTCGCGCGCGATGCTGGTCGGTGCCTACCTGCTGGCACCAAAAACCGATCTGACTTTCTACATCTTCGCTGCCGGCCTCGGCTTCACCTGGCTGGCCACCGTGCCGCCCACCGCCGCCATCGTCAGCAAGCTGTTCGGCGTGCGCTACCTCGGCACCCTGTTTGGCCTGACGCTGCTCTCGCACCAGATCGGCGGTTTTCTTGGCGCATATCTGGGCGGGATTGCACTGACGCAGCTCGGTGACTATTCATGGATGTGGTACGCCGACATCGTGCTGGCGGCAGGTGCTGCACTGGTAAACCTGCCAATCAGGGAAGCCCCGGTGTTGCAGCCGGCAAGCAAACTTGCCGCATAAAAATCAGGACGCACAATTGATCAACGCCACACCCTTCCAGGCGCTGGCCTGCCCGCTCGACGCTACCCCGCTGCAACGCAAGGGGACTGCATGGTGCTGCGCCGCCGGCCATAACTTCGACATTGCCAGTCTGGGCTATACCCACTTGCTGCCGGTGCAGAAAAAGCGCTCACGCGACCCGGGCGACAGCAGGGCGATGGTCGCGGCCCGCAGCCGCTTTCTCAATGCCGGTTTTTATCAGCCGATTGCCGCAGCGGTAAGCCAGGCTGTACTGAAGGATTTGCCATCCACGACAACTGCCGCTTGCCTCGACGCCGGCTGCGGCGAGGGCTACTACCTGCGCCAACTGGCTGCAGCAACCAGTGATCGGCAACCGCTGGCACTGCTCGGGCTGGATATCTCCAAGTGGGCGATCCAGTCGGCAGCCAAACAGGACAAGCAGCCCAACTGGGTGGTTGGCAGCAACGCCAACCTGCCCGTGCTACCGGGCACGCTTGACCGGGTCCTGTGCCTGTTCGGCTTCCCCGTCTATGCCGAATTTGCTCGCGTACTCAAGCCGGGAGGCCAGTTGCTACAGGTTGATGTCGGCCCGGATCATCTGCGGGAACTACGCGAAATAATCTACTCCGTTCTGAAGCCCAAACGCACTGCCAACACGCAGACACCGGAAGGTTTTTGCCATCTATCCACCGAAACCGTTCGTTACTCCCTGAGCCTTGTCGGCGCAGAGCAGATTGCCGACCTGCTGGCCATGACGCCGCACCTCTATCGCGCCAGCGCCGAGCGCCGAGCGCGGGCGGCAGCATTGAGCGCGCTGTCGGTGACTGTTGATGTGCGCCTGACGCGCTTTGAACGCCTAAAACTCGTCGCCAGTTAGCACAGCACCTCTATACTGGAAGCATGCCCGACCAGCCGAAGGAGATGCACCGTGGACGCCCTGACTTCCCTGTTCCCCCTGCTTGAAGAAATTCCCGCCGACCTGCGCCTGCTCGCGCCAATCCATCAACGCGCCTATCTGGTCAACGGTGAGATCCGCATCTGGAAGGGCAATGCACGCAAAGTGATTTCTCCCGTTCGCCTGCGTCAGGCCGATGGCACGCTGACACCGCTGGAGATCGGCAGCCAGCCGCACATGGGACGCGATGAGGCGCTGGCGGCGCTGGACGGCGCGGTGCGTGCTTACGATCATGGAGGCGGCGTCTGGCCGACAATGCTGGTCGCCGAACGGATCGCCTGTCTTGAGCATTTCATCCGGCTGATTTGCGTCAAGCGGCGCGAGATTGTTCAGCTCATTCTGTGGGAAATCGGCAAAAGCCTGGCCGACTCGGAAAAGGAGTTTGACCGCACCATCGAATACATGCGCGCCACAATCGATGCGGTCAAGGAGGTCGATAACTCAAACTCGCGTTTCGTCGAACAGGAAGGCGTCATCGCCCAGATCCGCCGTGCGCCGCTCGGCGTCGTACTGTGCATGGGGCCATTCAACTACCCGATGAATGAAACCTTCACCACCATGATCCCGGCGCTGGTGATGGGCAACACCGTGGTTTTCAAACCGCCGACGCACGGCACGCTGCTTTTCTACCCGATGCTCGAAGCCTTCCGTGAGGCCTTCCCGGCCGGGGTGGTAAACACGGTTTATGGGCCGGGGGCGGAGGTCATTCCGCCGATCATGGAATCGGGCCAGATCAACGTGCTGGCTTTCATCGGCTCATCGGGCGTTGCCGACACACTGAAAAAACAGCACCCGAAGAGCAACCGCCTACGCGGTGTGCTGGCACTCGACGCCAAGAATGCGGCGATCATCCTGCCCGATGCCGACCTCGAGCTGACCGTGCGCGAATGCCTGCTTGGTACGCTGTCGTTCAACGGCCAGCGCTGTACCGCGCTGAAAATACTGCTGGTGCATCAAAGCATCGCCGAAGCTTTTTTACGCCGTATGGCCGAAGAAATCGACAAGGTAAAAATCGGCATGCCCTGGGAAACCGGTGTTCAGATTACGCCGCTGGCCGAGGAAGGCGCGCCCGCCTACCTCGCCGAATGCATTGCCGACGCCGTCAGCCATGGCGCCCGCGTCCTCAACACCGACGGCGGCTCAGGCAGCGCAACACTGTTCAGGCCGGCACTGGTTTTCCCGGTCAGCCGCGCGATGCGCCTGTACGCCGAAGAGCAGTTCGGCCCGATCATTCCCGTCATGCCCTT
>JBIJCY010000154.1:0-6741 GCA_044344385.1 Rhodocyclaceae bacterium
CGCCTTTTATCGCCTACTTGCGCCAGAAGGCCGGAGTCATGACCACCAAAAGGGTGAATAATTCAAGGCGACCGAGCAGCATGGCGAAAGTGCATACCCAGGTCTGGAAGTCAGTCAACACGCCGAAGTTCGTCGCCGGCCCGACCTGGTTCAGGCCGGGCCCGGTGTTGTTGATGCTGGCTACCACGGCGGAAAAAGCAGTAATAATTTCCAGGCCGCTAAATGAGAGAACCAGTGTCATCGTAACGATGCTGACCATGTACAAAAAAGCGAATGCCAACACGGAGAACAGGATGTTGTTCGGCATCACGGTCGAACCGATTTTTACCGGATGCACTGCGTTCGGATGCATGGCGCGGATCAGCTCACGATACACCTGCTTGTAGAGCAATATGGCGCGAATCATCTTGATACCGCCGCCCGTTGAGCCGGCGCTGGTCGCAAAACTGCACAGGAACAGCATCCACAACGGCGCAAAGAACGGCCACAGGTTGTAATCGGTATTGGCAAAACCGGTCGTCGTGGCAATTGAAACAACATTGAACGCCGAGAAGCGCAAGGCTTCGGAAAAGTTAGGATAGACGCCATGCACATCAAGAAAGACAGCAATGCCGACCACGCTGCCAATGGTGACGATCAAAAACCAGCGCGCCTCGGGATCAGCGCGATAGGGACGAAACGACCGGCCCGAAAGCGCCATGAAATGTGTCGCAAAGTTCATTCCGGCAAGCAACATGAAGAAAATACAGACGGCTTCAATGGCCGGTGAATCGAAAAAACCAAAACTTGCATCATGGCTGGAAAACCCACCGAGCCCCATGGTCGAAAATGAATGCATGATGGCGTCCAGCCAGGTCATGCCGGCCCAGTGAAAACTCAGGATGCAGCAGATCGTGATCAGCGCATAAACGACCCAAAGGCCTTTTGCAGTCTGGGCCAGACGCGGTGTCATCTTCGAATCTTTCATCGGCCCCGGCGTTTCGGCCTTGAACATTTGCCGCCCACCAATCCCAAGTAGCGGCAGGATCGCCACGGCAAGCACGATCAGCCCCATACCACCCAGCCAGACCAACTGGGTCCGCCAAAAGTTGATCGAGACCGGCATATTGTCGAGCCCTTCAAAGACCGTTGCCCCCGTTGTGGTGAGACCGGAAACGGCTTCAAAATAGGCATCGGTAAAGCTCGCGTCAATCTGGATAATCAGTGGCAAGCTCGCATAGATCGGCAACACCGTCCACACGAGTGCAACCATCAGGAAACCATCGCGAATCGTCAGGTCGCGTTTCTCGTTGCGTGTTGCATACCACAGACCGAGCCCCGAGCCGACCGTCAGAAGAATGGCTTCATCGAAAGCGCTCTCAGCGCCATCCTGCAATGCCCATGAAAGCCCAAGCGGTAGCAGCATGGTCAGACCGAACATCAAGATCACCAGTGAAAGAACGCGGATAACGGGGTAATAGCGTTGCATCGCCGTCTTTCAGAAGAAATGGAAGCCGACTTCAAAGAGCTTTTCCACTTTTTTGACGACCTTTTTGCTCATGCAGAAAATAATTACATGGTCCCCAGCCTGGATGACTTCGTCCTTGTGACCGATCACCACGTGCCCCTTGCGTTTCTCCATCGCCATCCCCCGATAGTAAATATCCTCAAACTTATCGAGGTCACGCACGATGGCTGCGATGATTGCGCCCGAAATCACCGGTAAATCACCAATCCGCCTGCCGACGACTTTCGAGCTCTTCTCGTCGCCATGCACAACGATTTCCAGCGCTTCCGCCGCACCGCGCCGCAGGCTGTGCACCTGCGCCACATCGCCATGCCGGACATGGGCAAGCAATGTGCCGATCGAAACTTGTGCCGGTGAAATGGCAATGTCGATCGGGCCGCCCTGCACCAGATCGGCGTAAGCCCGGCGGTTGATCAAGGCGACAACGCGGCTGCAGCCGAGGCGTTTGGCGAGAGACGCGGCCATGATGTTGTCTTCGTCATCGTTGGTAAGCGCGAGAAAGAGATCCATTTCATCGATCGCTTCCTGCTGTAACAAATCCTCATCCGTTACTTCGCCACGCAAAACCAGCGTCGACTTCAGCACATCGGCGAGGGCTTCCGCGCGTTGCCAGGCACCTTCGATAATCTTGACTTCATAATTTGCCTCAAGCGTTTGTGCAACCCGCAGACCAATATTGCCGCCGCCGGCAATCATAACCCGCCGAACCGGAGTCAACATCCGTCGCATTTCGCGCAAGGCCGGCCGAATATGCTCCTCAGCTGCCAGCAGGAAAACCTCATCACCGTCCTCGATTAGCGTATCACCGGTCGGCGGCATTGGCCGGTCGCGACGAAAAATAGCCGCAATGCGGGCATCGACACCGCCGGGCAGGTGCTCGCGCATTTCCTTGATCGGTTTGCCAACCAGCAAGCCGCCCGAATAGGCCCGCACGGCAACCAGCGCGACGCGCCCCTTGGCAAAAGAAAGCACTTGCAGTGCCTCGGGAAACTCGATCAGGCGGGTTATGTAATCGGTAATTACCTGTTCCGGACAAATCGCAAAGTCCACGGCAAAGTTCTCCGGCGAGAGCAAGGTCTCACTGTCCAGAAAATCGGCAGAACGCAAGCGGGCAATTCGTTTTGGCACGTTGAAGAGGCTATGCGCAATCTTGCAGGCCACGAGATTGGTCTGATCGCTCTCGGTGACGGCAATCAACAGATCGGCATCTTCCGCGCCGGCTTCGCGCAGTGTGGAGGGATACGCAGCGTTACCGGTTACGGTGCGCAAATCCAGACGGTCCTGCAGATAAGCCAGGCGCTCGGCATCGCGATCAACAATCGTTATGTCGTTGTCTTCAGAAACGAGACTTTCAGCAACGCTGGCGCCGACCTGGCCGGCACCGAGAATGACGATTTTCATTTAGACCTCCTGATTGGGCCTTGCCGAACCGCTTATTCGCGTTCTTCGCTACGCCGCCCCAGATTCAAGCCCAATTGCTTCAGCTTGCGATAAAGGTGGGTGCGCTCCAGCCCGGTTTTTTCGGCAACACGGGTCATGTTGCCGCGCTCACTTTTTAGATGATGCTCAAAATAGAGGCGCTCGAATGCCTCACGTGCGTCG
Organism: Rhodocyclaceae bacterium; assembly: GCA_044344385.1. Lineage (GTDB taxonomy): Bacteria > Pseudomonadota > Gammaproteobacteria > Burkholderiales > Rhodocyclaceae > CAJBIL01. Next base: position 3,110 of record JBIJCY010000154.1, read on the forward strand.
CGCAGGGGCTGGTCGAACATCGGCAGCGCCAACGGCTGGGCTGGTGCTTCACTGGCATCTCGCTGCAATACAGTCGCCACATCCTCAGCCGAAATTTCTTCTTCAAGCGCCGACAGGGCGAGATTTTTTACCGTCGCCAGCAGCTCGACCCATTCGCCTTGCCAGCGATGCATGCGCAATGCATTCAGCGCGCCACTGGAAAAATGCCGTAACGGCACATCGCCGCGCTCGGCAAGATGGCCCAGCACCAGTGAAGCAATTTCCGGAACATCATCGGAATGACCGGCGAGCTGCGGCAAGGCTACCCACACCTCGCCAAGGCGGGCGACCAGCGCCGGATCCCAGCCCGCTTCGGTGAGCGCCGATAGCGAGCGGGTGGAAGCAGCAACCAATTGCAAATTGTGTTTTTCAAGCCGCTCAAGCGCAAAGACAAGGTTCATCTGCTGCAGCTTGCCGAGCAGCATCAGATCCGAAATGAACAAAATACCTCCGCCGGCCTTTTGCAGCATCTCCTGCGTCAAAGGGGCGCTTGAGGCTGAGAGATCGAGCCACGGTGTTTGCGGTGCCTGCAAGGTGCGTGCGCAGATTTCTGCCATGCTGCCCGAGGCGCTCTTGAGCAGCAGTACGGAATTTTTGGCCGCAGCCTGCTCAAGACGCTTTTTGAGATCTTTCAATAGCGGCGAACGGGCGAAAGCATCAAGCGTTAATGGTGGCTTGTGTGGCGCAGTCTCGTGCTTGAGCGCCTTTTTTACTGTCGCCAGCAATTTCTGCAGGGCGATCGGTTTTTCAAGGAAATCGACGGCTCCGATACGCGTCGCTTCAACTGCCGTATCGATTGTTCCATGCCCCGACATCATCACCACCGGCATGGTCAGCAGCCCGCCTGCCGACCACTCCTTGAGCAGTGAAATACCGTCTGTATCGGGCATCCAGATATCGAGCAAAACAAGATCGGGCCGTTTTTCACCGCGAATTTTACGTGCAGCAGCAGCGTGCTCGGCCAGCCAGACGGTATGCCCTTCGTCAGCAAGAATCTCGGAGAGCAGCTCGCGGATGCCCATTTCGTCATCGACGACCAGTATTTGTGCCATGGTCAGGTCTCTGTAGGTAGATCGGTTGGAATGAATGAAGACGCCAGCGGCAGCCGGATGCTGACTTCTGCACCGGCAGGTTGGCGATTGGTAATATTGATGCGGCCGTGGTGCTCATCAACAATTTTCTTGACGATGGCGAGGCCAAGGCCGGTGCCGCGCGCCTTGGTGGTTACGTAGGGTTCGAATACACGCGACATGATTTCTGGGGGAAAACCAGGCCCGCGATCAAAAACCGAAAGTTCGGCAAAACCATCAGCCAGCCGCGTAACAATACCGATTTGCGGTGCCTCTACACTCTCCTGAGCATCTTCTGCGTTGCGCAAGAGATTATGAATGATCTGCCGAAGTTGCGTTGCATCACCCCAGATGCGCGGCAGATCGGGGGTTAACTCAACATCAATTGCCGCGCGTGAGGTTTCATACAAGCCAAGTACTTCGCCAACCAGCGCATTAAGATCCAGCGCCGCAAGTTCTGGCGCCGGCATGCGCGCGTAGTCACTGAAATCATTGACCATCCGCTTCATCGCCTGCACCTGATTGATGATCGTTTGCGTCGAACGGCTGAGCATCTCGGCATCATTGCCACTTACCTTGTCGGCCAGCTTCATCTGCAGTCGCTCGGCTGAAAGCTGAATCGGCGTCAGCGGATTCTTGATTTCATGCGCCAGACGTCGCGCCACCTCGCCCCACGCCGCACTGCGCTGTGCGGCGATCAGCCGCGTCACGTCATCGAAAACAACGACGTAGCCGCCACTCGACCCCTCAGGTAGCTGTGTGCCACGCAGCAAGAGTATTTGCGGCAAACCACCGGGGCGATCAAGCTCGATCTGCGTCTGCCATTCTTTCCTGCCATGTTCGGCAAACGCATCACAAACCGCCTGGCCAAGCTCACGCTGGCGCGGCCAGGCTTCGACGGCTTCAGATAGAAGCCCGTCGAAATCATCACTGAGTATGGTAAGCGCGCCTTCGTTGGCCGTGCGCAGCACAAAGCGGCGATCAAAAACCAGTACGCCGGCCGACAGGTTGGCGAGAATCGATTCAAGATAGGCGCGCGCTGATTCAACCTCGGCGCGGTGCCGCTCGGTTTCACGCCGCGCGTCATCAAGCTGGCGCGTCATCTGGTTGAACGACTGGGTGAGCACCCCAAGCTCATCACGGCTGTAAATAGCCTGGCGCGGCGTAAAATCTCCCGCTGCGACCGCCTGCGTACCTTCGGCAAGTATCGAGAGAGGCGCCGACAAGCGACGTGCCAGAACAAAAGCCAAAGCAAACGCGGTAAATAATGCGAGCAATACGGTCAATGTCAATGTCATTGCATAGATCCGGGTCAAGCCTACTCGCCCAAGTGAAAGCTCCTGATAATCACGATAAACATCCTGCACACTCTCGGCGTTCTGCGCCAAATTGGCAGGAACCGGCTGGGTCAGCTGCAGGATGCGTGGCTCGTTAGCCAGGCCCAACGGGCTGACCGAAACGAGTACCCGCAACAATAAATCCTTGCCGGCCTCGCCTTCGATCGCACGGTAGCCGCGCCCATTACGCGCCTGAACCAACTGGGTGGGCGAAGGCAATGGGGGTAGCAGCGAAACAAGATCACCGGTCGAACTGGCGAGCAATTGTCCATCAAGCGTAAACAAAGCCGCCGCTTGCACGCCTGTTTGTTCGCGCAAGCGGTTGAGCAAGGCCCGACGTTGCGGATCGGGATGATCACCGAGCTCAATCGCCATGCTGCGCCCCTTATCCGACAGGTCGCTGAGCAGGTAGTCCAGCGCGCTGCGCCCAAGATTGAGGCCGGACTCCAGCGCCTTCTCGACCCGCACGTCAAACCAGGTTTCGATGCTTTTGGTGACAAACTGCACCGACACAGAATATACAAGCACGCCAGGCAACACCGCCATCAGGCCAAACATCAGCATCAATCGAAGCTTGAGACGAGAGCCAAAGACCTTAGCCTTGTGATCACGCCAGAGTGCGCGCACTTGCCAGCCAACCAACCCAAGTAGAGAGAGCGCAACAATCGCATTAAGGCCAAGCAGCCAAGGGTAATGACGGGCAAAAAGCGCTGTATTGGCACTCGCCGAAGCCAGCAGAAAGAGCAAGATGGCGCCAAATGACGCGGCAGCAATAACGAGATACTTCATTTGCTCTCGGCCGCCGCCGTTTTTCCGTCGCCCGGAACGAAGGTCCAGCGCATCCAGTCTGAAGCCAGATCCCAATCCCGATTGGCGATTGCCGTCACCTGAAAAGTCTTCGGCATCTGCGTCAGATCAAGACGCAGACGCAAGCCCGCAAGATAGGTGTCATCCACCTTGACTGCGGATTTTTCAAGAACACTCCAGTTGCGCAGACGGGAAAGCATCCGCAAGGTCTCACCCAGCGTCTCGAAGCTTTGATGCAAAGCGCCGGTAGACAACCGGTATTGGCGCGTCAGCGCGTGATAGGAGAGACGGAAGGTCTGACTGCGGCTGACAACCTTTTCGTCAAGCCAATACCAGCGCGGACGGGTTAATTCAAACTCGGTCACGAAATAGAGAACGA
>JBIJCY010000158.1:0-6693 GCA_044344385.1 Rhodocyclaceae bacterium
TTGGACTCGACCGCCTGATCTGCGAAGCCGCATTGCGCCGCCCGCTGGCAGGCAAGCGCATTGCCCTGCTTGCCCACCCGGCCTCGGTCACTACTGACCTGACGCACGCACTCGACGCCCTCGCCGCCCTGCCCGACCTCAAGCTGAGCGCCGCCTTCGGCCCGCAGCATGGCCTGCGCGGCGACAAACAGGACAACATGGTCGAGTCACCGGATTATCTTGACCCGCTGCACGGCATCCCGGTATTCAGCCTGTACGGCGAGGTACGCCGCCCTACACCGGCAATGATGAACACCTTCGACGTGCTGCTGATCGACCTGCAGGATCTCGGCTGTCGCATCTACACCTTCATCACCACCCTGCGCTACCTGCTCGAAGCCGCGGCCGAACACGGTAAAGCCGTATGGATTCTCGACCGCCCGAATCCCGCCGGCCGGCCGGTTGAAGGCTTGCTGCTGCGCGATGGCTGGGAGAGTTTTGTCGGCGCCGGCCCGCTGCCGATGCGCCACGGCCTGACGATGGGAGAACTGGCGCACTGGTTCATCGCCACACTGAAACTCGATGCGCAATGCGAGGTCATCGCCATGCAAGGCTGGCAACCCGAAGCCGCACCCGGTTACGGCTGGCCACTCGGCGAGCGCACGTGGATCAACCCCAGCCCGAACGCACCTAACCTTGCAATGGCGCGCTGCTACGCCGGCACCGTGATGCTCGAAGGCACGACGCTCTCCGAAGGCCGTGGCACGACCCGCCCGCTCGAACTGTTCGGCGCACCCGATATCGACGCACGCGCCCTGATCGCCGAAATGCAGCGCCTCGCCCCCGCATGGCTGACCGGCTGCCGCCTGCGTGACTGCTGGTTCGAGCCGACCTTCCACAAGCACGCCGGCAAACTGTGTAATGGCGTGCAGATTCACGTTGACGACGGCAGTTACGACCACCGCGCCTTCCGCCCGTGGCGCCTGCAGGCGCTCGCCTTCAAGGCGCTACGCCGGCTGCAACCCGATTACGCAATCTGGCGCGACTTTGCCTACGAATACGAGCATGACCGCCCGGCCATTGATCTGATCAACGGCAGCCCGCTGCTGCGCGAGTGGGTCGACGATTCGACGGCGACAACGGCCGATTTTGATGCGCTGGTGAAGCCGGACGAAGTGGCGTGGGAGGCGGAACGGAAGGAATTTCTGCTGTACTGAATGGCGCGAAAAAATTTAATTACAAGCTCTTTCGACGCAGAGATCGCAGAGACGCAGAGAACGCAGAGGGATAAAGAAGGAGCGCCACTCATTCATTGGGTGAATATTGGATTTTCTCTGCGCGCTCTGCGTCTCTGCGATCTCTGCGTCGAAAGCGGTGCTTTTGATGACTAAACCCCCCCCACCCCGCCGCATCGCCCACCTCGACATGGACGCTTTCTACGCGTCGGTCGAGTTGCTGCGCTACCCCGACCTGCGCGGACAGCCGGTCGTCATCGGCGGGCGCGGCGACCAACAGCCGGTCACGCTGGCTGACGGCACTCGCAGCTACGCCCGGCTGCGCGACTATGCCGGGCGCGGCGTGATCACCACATCGACCTACGAAGCCCGTGCGCTGGGCATCTTCTCGGCAATGGGCGTGATGAAGGCAGCAAAACTGGCGCCGGACGCCGTCTTGCTGCCCGTCGACTTCGCTGCCTATCGCCATTACTCGCGCCTGTTCAAGGCGGCAGCAGCAAGCATTGCGCCGCTGATTGAGGACCGTGGCATCGATGAAATTTATATTGACCTGACCGAGTTGCCCGATGAAACGCTGGCGTTGGCCAAACGCATCAAGCAGGCCGTGTTTGACGCCACTGGACTGACCTGCTCTATCGGCATCTCACCGAACAAGCTTCTTTCGAAAATCTGCTCCGATCTCGACAAACCGGATGGCATCACGCTGCTCGACCGGAGCGATATCCCGACGCGCATCTGGCCGCTACCGGCGCGCAAGATCAACGGCATCGGCCCGAAAGCGACCGAAAAACTCGCTTCACTGGGAATCAACACCATCGCCGAACTGGCACAGGCTGCACCGGAATTTCTGCAGACAAACTTCGGACGCAGCTATGGCCTATGGCTGCATGAAGCGGCCAACGGCATCGACGACAGCCCGGTGATTACCTACTCCGAGCCCAAGTCGATCAGCCGCGAAACCACCTTCGAGCGCGACCTGCATCCGCGCCACGACCGTGCCATGCTGACGAAGATTTTTACCTGGCTGTGCACGCATGTCGCCGAAGACCTGCAACGCAAGGGCTACGTTGGGCGCACCATCGGCATCAAGCTGCGCTTTGAAGATTTCCACACCGTGACGCGCGACATGACGCTGCCCACGCTCACCGCCGATGGTGCAACCATTCGCCGCGCTGCCGGCGAATGCCTGCGGCGCATCCCGCTCGACAAAAAACTGCGCCTGCTCGGCGTGCGGGTATCCACGCTCACATCGACAAGCGCCGCGCAAGAACCCGCCGCGTCGCCGCAGGGCGAGTTGCCACTTGCGAGCGGCGACCGCCTTTAGCACGGGAAGCGCGACTACTTTGCGGCGCTGGTAGAAATAAAACGCGAGCAAGCAACAGACAGCTGGCGTACCCGCTCAGCCATTTCCGTATCACCTGTTGCAGAGCCTCTGAGCAGGTCCATCAAATATTGAAGTTTGTACATGATCTTGCCTCCGGAAGAAATTTAGACGCTTCTTCGGAAACATGAGTTGTCGATAATAACGGCAATATGCCCCTAAAGGGATTTCCTGCAGTCACATTCTGAGGTTGGAATCAGCCTCTCGAACGAGATTTTTCCGGAACTACAATTGGTTGGAATTGCGTTCGTGGTGCCAATGGCGGCTAATGTCATGGACCAGTCCGTGGGGGTAATATGATCTCGGGCAGTAGTCGGGCCAGGAGCGGCAATAGGGGCACCATAAGCCGGGTGAACCCGAACGGCAGGTAACACATCCGAAACATGCCGTCCGATTTTGATCGGCCTTCGGCCCGCTCGCCGGTTGAAGCGGCTAATCATTATTCACGCTAAAGCGCGAGGAATCAGCGATTTAGCATATGGGCTGCCAATAAGTCGAGTTCTGATTTCCACTTCTCCCAGTCGGGGAGCAAGCTGGCAAGCAAGCGATAAAACCGCGGGCTGTGGTTGTGTTCCTTGAGATGGCAAAGCTCGTGGAAGATGACGTAGTCAATGCATGGTCCGGGTGCCTTGACCAGAAGCGGATTCAGGACGAGATCGCCCTTAGGCGAACAGCTTCCCCACTGGGTACGCATCGTCAGCATCCGGAAGCCGGGAATTGCCTTGAGCCACGGCGTCTTTGCCGCGCACTCGGCGATACGTCGAGCGAAGACCTCCTCAGCATGCCGCCGATACCACACGTCGAGCAAAGCGCGAATCGTCGCCACATCCTTCGTACGCGTCCTGACTTCCAGCCTGCCGCGCAAGAGCTTCACGTCTTCGGGCTCTGCCGAACCGACAACCACCTTGAGCACGTACCGCTTGCCCAGATAGAAATGGCTTTCGCCGCTCACATATTCCCTGGGCAAGACATGGCGGGTATATTCGCGACAGGCGCGCAAGCGCTGCCAGATCCAGCGGACACGGCGTCGCACGGCGGCCACGACCTCGCCGACATCCCCGCCTTCCGGTGCATCGACGCTCACCGAGCCATCGGGATGAACGTGGATCGCAATACGCTTCGTGGTCCGGGGCAGAAATCGAATCGAGAAATCGATGCGCTCCTCGCCGTAGCTGATGAAACGCTTCACGCCGACAGATTTCCGCGGCTCAGGCCGATCCGGGCAATGTGAATCACCAGCTCGATCACTTCCTTTGCCCTGGCCAAACCCATCAGGTCGAACAGGCGCGGCAGCAGCGCCTTGCGTATTGCGGCTTCGATGTTCTGCGGGTTCAGCGAATTCTCGGCAACGGCATCGCGCACGGCGGCGTCGATCACGAAGGCTTCATCGACGTAGGGCCTCGATCCGGCGCTGTCGCCATCGAATCCCGATTCGCCGAGCGCCATGCAGAACGCGCCGAAGTACGCCCGTGCGTGGAGGTTCTCGCCGAACGCGTCGGGAACCCCCGCCACTTCCCGCTGCTCCACCTGCTCCTCGAATTTCCTGAATAGCGCGTACTGCTTGAGCGGATGGTCGAACATCGCCTCGGCCTCGGCAATCGCCTGCTTCAGCAATTCGGCGAACACCTTCTGGGCGTAAGGATCTTCGGCTAGACCCTGCTCGATAGTTTTCTTCAGGCGAGAGCGGATCATGTCCGTTTCGTTGCGCGTCTTTTCCTCGCTCCAGTTCTCCGGTTCATCGCCCGTGCCGAGCTTGTGCACCACGTAAACGCCTTCCGGCTCGCGCACTTCCTTGCCGATCACCTGCTTGTCGACCATGCGCCGGATCTGGTCTTCGTAGACGCTGTAATCGACTGTCTCCAGCGCATCCTGCCGTGCAATCTTGCGCAGGCTGGTGAAGAAGGCGAGGTCGTCCTTGTAGGTGCGCAGGTTCTCCTCGGTGAAGCTGTGATCCTCGAAAAAGCTGCGCGACGATAGCGAAGTCTGCAAGCACAGGCCGAACTGGGTCAGCGCCTCGTAGAAATCCTCGCGCAGCTTCTGCCGCGTGTCGTAACTCTGGCCATCCTCATCGTCGGCATGCCTGGGCATCAGCACCTGCCGGTATTGCTCCAGATCCTGCCGGTTTCTCACCTCGGCAAAAATCGCCCACAGCGCCTGATGTAAACCCGGCAGCCGCTTGTACTCGGTGCTGAACTGCTGATAGAGGCCCTCGATGTCGGCCAGCTCGTAGCCGCCCTGCGTTCGCGCTTCGAGATCCTGGTAGGCCCGCACTGCGGTATCGAGTTCCTTGAGGATGCCGCGGTAATCGACCAGCACGCCGTAACGCTTGGCTTCGTGCAGGCGATTGACGCGTGCAATCGCCTGGATCAGGTTGTGTTCCTTGAGCGGTTTGTCGATGTAGAGCACGGTATTGCGCGGCTCGTCGAAACCGGTCAGCAGGCGATCCACCACGATCATCAGGTCCGGATCGCCATCGCCGGAAAACCCTTCCAGCACCCGCCGCTCGTATTCTTCCTGCTGGTTGCCGACATTGGCGTTCCACCACTTCTGCACTTCCGGCAGCTTGCTCTCGTCGACTTCGATGTTGCCTTCGCGGCTGTCGGGCGCCGAGATCATGATCGCGCTGCTGACCAACCCGGTGTCGTCGAGAAAGGCTTTGTAGCGGACCGCCTCCAGCTTGCTGGCGGTGGCGACTTGGCCCTTCAGCCCCATGCCGAGCTTTTTCACGTTCTCGCTGAAATGCGTCGCGATGTCCCAGGCGATCAGTTCGATCCGGTTCGCCGCACCGTAGATGACCCGCTTGTTGTCGAACTTCTTCTTGAGGTCGGCGCTTTGCGCCGCCGACAGACCGGCAGTGATCTTTTCGAACCAGCGGTTCACCGCGTCTTCGTTGATCGTCAGCTCCGGCACCCGCTCTTCGTAGAGCAGCGGCGAGACCGTTTCGTCCTCGACCGCGCGCTGCATCGTGTAGGCATGGACGATGGGGCCGAACTTGTTGGCGGTCTTGTCCTTCTTCAAGAGCGGTGTGCCGGTGAAGGCGACGTAGGAGGCGCGCGGCAGCGATTTGCGCATGCGCTCGTGCGTCTCGCCACCGTGGCTGCGGTGCCCTTCGTCCACCAGCACGATGAGGTCGGCCGAGGGGTTGAAACACTCCGGCAGGCGCGACGCGGTGGCGAACTTGTGGATCAGCGTGAAGATGATGCGTTCGCTGCCCAAACCGATGCGTTTGGCGAGTTCGCGCCCCGAGCCGACCTTGGCCTTCTCGCCTTCTTTCCTGGTCGCGATCGCTGAACCGAATGCACCGCTGCTCATGAAATTGCGCGCCAGCTGGTCTTCGAGGTCGAGCCGGTCGGTCACCACCACGACGCGGCAGGCCTTGAGGCTGTCGTGCAGCACCAGCGCCTTGGTCAGGAAAACCATCGTGAAACTCTTGCCCGACCCCGTGGTGTGCCAGACCACGCCGCCTTCGCGCCCGCCGTCGGGCCGGCGCTCGTTGATCCGGCGGATCAGCGCCCGGATACCAAAGAACTGCTGGTAACGCGCGACGATCTTGCCGACCTTGCGGTCGAAGAGCACGAAGAAACGTAGAAACTCCAGCAGCCGGGCCGGCGACAGCAGCGCGACCAGCAGCCGGTCCTGATCGGTAGGCAGCATGGCTTGCGACCACAGGCGCTCGAAGTAGGTCCGCAGCTTGGCCGGCTTGCCGGCGAATAGCGCTTCTTGCGTCGCCGCGTCGAGCCGGCGGTTCTTCCATTCCGCCACCTGCGCATCGGGAAACTCCTCCTCGCGCCAGCGCGCCCAGAATTTGGTTGGCGTGTAAGTCGTGCCATAACGCCCCTCGCTGTGGCTCACCGCGAGCAGCAACTGCGCGTAGGCGAAGAGCTGCGGGATTTCGTCATTACGCTGGTTGCGCAGGTTCTGGCTGATGCCTTCCTCGACCATCGCCTTGGCAACATTGCAGCTCTCAGGGCGCTTGGCTTCGATGACGACCAGCGGCAGGCCGTTCACGTAACCCACCACATCCGGAATGCGCTTGTGCGTGCCTTGCGCCGACAGCACTTCGAGTTCCTCGGTCACGTCCCAGCGGTTGACCGCCGG
>JBIJCY010000159.1:0-6689 GCA_044344385.1 Rhodocyclaceae bacterium
GTACAAAAGGTCGGGTGAAGATCGCTACATCCACGCGGACGGAAATTGGCTGGCCAGGTCTTCGGGCGAGACATTTCCGTGGACACGGGGAAACCCGGCAGGTGAAATCATCTGTCACTATTGGATCAAGGACCATTGTCTCGAATTGGAGCCTTTGCAGGTTGATGCGGCAATCTGGGGAATGGTCGAAAAATATCCACACAACTATGCGCTACTACTTGCCAACGCTCAGGGAAAGGCCACAGAAATCCGTGGCGAGCAACTGAACGCAATGCGTGAAGCCGGCCACCTGAAATTGCACCCGGCAACCTATCGACTGGTCTATGAAAATGAGCACGAACAGTAAGCCTTACAAGAAAAAACTCATCGAAGTCGCCCTGCCGCTCGAAGCCATCAACAAGGCGGCGGCGCGCGAGAAGTCCATCCGCCATGGCCATCCTTCCACGCTGCACCTATGGTGGGCGCGGCGGCCTTTGGCCGCGGCGCGGGCGGTGATTTTTGCGCAGATGGTCGATGACCCCTCGGCGCACCCCGACCTGTTCAAGACCGAGCGCGAACAGAAGAAGGAGCGCGGGCGGCTGTTCAAGATCATCGAAGACCTGGTGCTGTGGGAGAACACCACCAACGAGGAGGTGCTGCAAAAAGCGCGCGATGCGATCTGGGAAAGCTGGCGCCGCACCTGTGCTGAGAACGCCGACCATCCGCGCGCCAAGGAATTGTTCGACCGCCACGTGTTGCCCGCCTTCCACGACCCCTTCGCCGGTGGCGGTGCGCTGCCGCTGGAGGCGCAGCGGCTGGGGCTGGAAAGCTACGCCAGTGACTTGAACCCGGTGGCGGTGCTGATCAACAAGGCGATGATCGAGATTCCGCCAAGATTCGCCGGCAAGCCACCTGTCAATCCCGACGTGAAGAAGAACGCCGACCTTGCCGGTCGCGTCTGGCGGGGCGCACAGGGCTTGGCCGAGGACGTCTGCTACTACGGTCAGTGGATGCGCGACGAAGCGGAGAAGCGCATCGGGCACCTCTACCCCAAGGTTGAGGTCACGGCCGAGATGGTCAAGGAACGGGCCGACCTCCAGCCCTACCTAGGGCAGCAGCTGACCGTCATCGCTTGGCTCTGGGCGCGCACGGTCAAAAGCCCCAACCCAGCTTTTGCCGATATAGATGTGCCGCTCATCTCGAGCTTTATGATTTCCACTAAAGCTGGGAATGAAGCCTACATCGAGCCGGTGGTCGAAAGCGGAAGCTACCGCTTCACGGTGAAGGCGGGCAAACCGATGAACGCCGCGAGTGCGAAGGCAGGCACCAAACTTGCCCGTGCAAACTTCGGTTGCTTGATGTCCGGGGCGCCTATTTCCGGAGACTACATCAAGGCGGAAGGCAAAGCCGGGCGTATGGGCGCGCGCCTTATGGGGATCGTTGCCGAGGGTTCGCGCAGCAGAGTTTATCTTGCCCCAACACCCGAACATGAAACTGTCGCACTTCATGCGCAGCCAGACTGGAAACCTGACGGCAAAATTGCTACTCGCATGACAGGAGGTAACTGCACTCCTTATGGATTTACGACTTGGGGCGACTTGTTCACCCCCCGCCAACTCGTAGTTCTGACTTTGCTTTCTGATTTGGTGTCAGAGGCTATCGAACGAATCAAGCTTGACGCAGTCCGCTCGGGGCTATCGGAGGGTGGCCAATCCCTGGCAAAAGGCGGTGCTGGTTCTAAGGCATATGCCGAAGCGATTGGAATGTACCTAGGCTTTACGGTTTCTCGTCTCACGATGCGTTGTTCATCGCAAGCATCTTGGGATAGTGCCTACCAAAAGATCCAAAACGTTTTTGGCAGGCAGGCCATTCCGATGGTTTGGGATTACTGTGAGGGCAATCCATTCGGGTCTTCATCCGGCAATCTTAAGAGCACATATGAAGCAATCGTAGAAGTTTGTAAATCATTCGTTCCCACCAATTTAACTGGGTTGGCTATTCAGTCAGATGCCGCTGTTCAAGCAACCAGCGCAGACAAAATTGTTTCAACCGATCCGCCGTATTACGACAATATTGGTTACGCAGATTTATCAGACTTCTTCTATGTTTGGCTACGCCGTTCTCTGCGGAGCGTCTTCCCAGACCTTTTTGCAACAATGGCAGTGCCAAAGGTCGAGGAACTAGTTGCCACAGCTTATCGCCATGGCGGCAAGGAGCAGGCTGAAATCTTTTTTCTCGACGGCATGACCCGTGCAATGCACCGCCTTGCTGAGCAAGCGCATCCGGCTTTCCCAGTCACAATTTACTACGCGTTCAAACAGACGGAAAGCGACGGTCGGGAGGGCACAACTAACACGGGTTGGGATACATTCCTTGCCGCCGTCATCGAGGCAGGTTTTGCAATTAGTGGTACGTGGCCAATGCGAACTGAGATGAAGGGGCGTGCTTTAGAGCGTTCAGGAATTAATGCTCTTGCCTCAAGTATCGTCCTTGTTTGCCGACAGCGTTCCACTAACGCACCAACCGCTACCCGCCGCGATTTCCTCAACGCTCTGAAAGTCGAACTGCCCGCCGCCTTGGCCTATCTGCAGGCCGGCAACATCGCACCAGTCGACCTCGCGCAGGCGGCCATCGGCCCCGGCATGGCGGTCTATACGCGCTACGCCAAGGTACTCGACGCCGAGGGCAAGCCAATCCCCGTTCGTGCTGCGCTGGCCCTGATCAATCAGGTACTCGACGAGGCGCTGGCCGAGCAGGAGGGTGACTTCGATGCCGACACGCGCTGGGCGCTGGCGTGGTTCGAGCAGATGGGCTTTGCCGAGGGTGAGTACGGCGTTGCCGAACAGTTGTCGAAGTCCAAGAACACGGCGGTGAGCGGTCTAGCCGAGGCTGGCATTCTCTTTTCCGGCAAGGGCAAGGTACGCCTGCTGAAACCCGCCGAACTCCCTGCTGACTGGGACCCGAGCACAGACACCCGCCTAACCGTGTGGGAGATGGTGCATCAACTAGTTCGTACGCTCGAAGCCGGTGGCGAGAGCGCTGCCGCCGCATTGGTCGCCAAGCTCGGCAGCCAAGCCGAAGTTGCCCGCGAACTGTGCTACCGCCTCTACACGATCTGCGAGCGGAAGAAACGCGCAAATGAGGCAATGGCCTACAACGCGCTGGTGCAAAGCTGGCGCGAAATCACGCGCCTGGCCCGCGAAACTCCGCGCGCTGCCGGTATGCCCGCAACTGACGATCTTTTCGACGAAAACTAAGCCATGGGGGTCTCGAAGCGCATCCTTTGTCTCGCAAACTCGCGTAAGCCATCTGGTCGTTGTATAGCCGGAATCGAGATTGCTCACGATGGTCAACCGCTCGGCTGGATTCGGCCCATCAGCAGTCATGGACAAGATGCAGTGCATGACTACGAAAGACAATATCCGGATGGTAGCGAGCCCCGGCTCCTCGATATTATCAACATGCCATTGCTCAAACCGGCACCAGATGGTTGCCAATCCGAGAACTGGCTTCTCGATACTTCAGGAAGATGGCAACGAACTGGCCTTGCTGACATGAACCTGCTGTCTCGATGCATCTGCAAGCAGAAGGCAATCTGGGCCAATGGCCACAGCACTACACGCGGCGAGAACGATGAGATTCCATCGGAGGAAGCTGACGCGCTTACCAATTCACTCATGCTGATCCAGGTGCCATGGCTTGGGGTTACCGTTTATGAAGGCCCCAAAGGGCTTTGCGCACGCGGGTGGTTTCCGTATGGCGAAAGCATGTACGGATTGAGGATCACTGATCCTGTCTTTGAGCAAATGGTGTTCAACCACGGACTACGGAACCGCAAATTTGGTAATGCATATGTGACTGTCAGCTTAACCATGCCGATGCGCAAAGATTACGGATCAGGCCAACAATATCGGTACAAGGTTATCGCAGCGATCATCGCGAACGATGGTGTTGCTGCATGAATTCAACGTCACCAATTGTGTACACCATTGGCCATTCCAACCATACCATCGAGGCATTCATCGCCTTGCTCAAGAAACATGGCATAACCGCCCTGGCCGACGTCCGCTCGGCGCCGTATAGCCGATTTCAGCCGCAGTTCAACAAGGATGCGTTGGAGCGTTCGCTTAAGGCTGAAGGCATCAAGTATGTGTTTCTGGGCAAGGAACTCGGCGCGCGCTCAAACGACCGTTCCTGTTACCAGAGCGGCCGTGTTCGCTATCCACTGCTGGCGAAAACCGTGCTGTTTCGCAAGGGCTTGGAGCGGGTGATGGCAGGCGCACAAGACTTCAAGATCGCGATCATGTGCGCAGAAAAAGAGCCCTTGGAATGCCACCGAACCTTGCTGGTCAGCCGTGCGCTGGAAGCCGAGCACGCGACAGTCCAACACGTTCTCGCTGACGGTCATCTGGAATCACATACCGACGCCATGTTTCGTTTGATTGATGTCGTAGGTTTGCAGAGAGAAGACATGTTCCGGACGCCAGAGGAAATTCTGGCCGAGGCGCTTGCTATGCAGGAAGAGAAAGTCGCGTACGTAGATGAGAAGCTGGCAAACGACGAATCGTCCGCCGCCTAAAAAAGGGAGCGACAGTTGAAGATTTATACGATCGGCTTTACCAAGAAGAACGCCCAGAAGTTCTTCGAGACCCTTCGCAAGTCTGGTACGAAACGCGTTGTCGATGTGCGGTTGAATAATGTGTCTCAGCTGGCTGGTTTCGCGAAAAAGGATGACCTTGCCTATTTTCTAGATCAGGTCTGCAAGATCCAATACATTCATTTGCCTGATCTGGCGCCGACTAAGGACATGCTCGACGAGTACAAAAAAAATGGTGGCGACTGGGAGACCTACGAAAAGCGATTCCTCGCCCTGATGGAGAAACGTCGCATTGAAGAACGAATTTCCAAGGAGGTCATCGACGAAGGATGCCTGCTTTGCAGCGAGGACAAGCCGCATCACTGCCATCGTCGTCTGGTCGCGGAGTACCTGAAACAGCATTGGGGCAATATCGATATTGCCCATCTCGGATAAGGCGAAGCAACAATGGCTATCACCAACTACGAACGTGTCGGCAAGGCGCTTGAGCAACTCAAGGCCGGCCTTGGTCCCTTTGCCGGGCGCGAAATCAAGGCCGCGATTGCAGCCAACAGCCTGACTCTGGAGAGGGTGCGCGGCTTTGTCGAAGACCCGATGCTTGCCAACAAGCCCATCGAGGAATGGGATGCATCGGCCTTGTTGAAGCTGATGTGGGACACTTGGAACGAGGTGTTTCGCAAGACACTCGGATTTGCGGAGCGCAGCCTGGTCTCGGAAATCCGCGACTGGCGCAACAAATGGGCGCACCAGCAGACATTCTCCAGCGACGATGCTGACCGCGCCCTGGATTCCGTCGAGCGACTGCTGACGGCGGTATCTGCAACGGAACCGGCAGATGAAGTACGCAAGATGAAGTTGGAGCTGCGCCGTACTGTTGCCGATGAGCAGGCACGGGGCGAGCGCCGCAAGAGTGCCGGAATTCCCATCGAGGGACATGCCTCGGCTAGCATGAAACCTTGGCGTGAGGTGATCACGCCCCATGCCGACGTGGCCAGCGGGCGTTACCAGCAAGCGGAATTCGCTGCCGACCTGTGGCAGGTGTATCTCGGCGAAGGCAGTGACGAATACCGCAACCCCACCGAGTTCTTCCGCCGCACATTCCTGACCGCCAGTCTGACCAAGCTGCTGGCCGGTGCTATGGAGCGTTTGACGCGCAACGGCGGTGACCCCGTGGTGCAATTGCAGACCAACTTCGGCGGCGGCAAGACCCACTCGATGCTGGCGCTGTTTCACCTGTTCTCCGGCGCCAAGCCAAACGAGCTGCCGGGCATCGAGGAGGTGATGCAGGACGTCAAGGTGAAGTCCTTGCCCAAGGCGCACCGCGCGGTGCTGGTGGGCAACAAGAGTTCTCCGGGGAACCCGACCACCAAGCCGGACGGCACGGTAGTGCGCACACTGTGGGGCGAGATGGCCTGGCAGTTGGGCGGCAAGCAGGGTTATGAACTGATCCGCAAGGATGACGAGAACGCCACCAGCCCCGGCGACCGCCTGCGCGAGCTATTCAACAAGTACAGCCCGTGCCTGATTCTGGTGGATGAATGGGTGGCCTATGCCCGCCAGTTGCATGATCAACAGGATGGCTTGCCCGGCGGCGGGTTCGAGACCCAGTTCAGCTTTGCCCAAGTTCTGACCGAGTCCGCCAAGTTGGCGAAGAACTGCCTGTTGGTGGTCAGCCTGCCGGCCTCCGATACCGCCATCTCGCCCCATGCGGCCGGCAACGACGAGGAGGTGGGTGGCGAGCGTGGCCAGGCAGCCCTGGCGCGGTTGCGCAACGTGGTCGGCCGACTGGAATCGTCCTGGACCCCGGCGACGGCGGACGAAGGCTTCGAGATCGTGCGCCGGCGCCTGTTCGAGCCGATGCGGGCCGACCACTTCAAGCTGATGGATGTGACGGCGCGAGAGTTTGCTGAGATGTACCGCACGCAGCAGCAGGAGTTCCCCACCGAATGCCGGGAAAACGACTACGAGAAGCGGATTCGCGCTGCCTACCCGATCCATCCCGAGGTCTTCACCCGGCTTTACGAGGACTGGTCAACGTTAATCAAGTTTCAGCGCACGCGGGGTGTGCTGCGCCTGATGGCGGCGGTGATCCACAGCCTCTGGGAAAAAGGCG
>JBIJCY010000160.1:0-6664 GCA_044344385.1 Rhodocyclaceae bacterium
CGCGACCAAGATCGACACGCACCGTAATCTCCGCCTGTTTCATGATGCGCGAGCCGTCTTCCTCGCGATACGAGGCAGCACGCCCTCCCTTTTCGGCGACGAGAATCTCTTCGCCGGCGCTGGCCAGCCAGACACGAACGCCATCGACATCGAGATTGCCGATGCCGGCATAACCGATGGCAGCGAGAATGCGGCCGAGATTGGGGTCGGAGGCGAAAAAGGCGGTTTTAACCAGCGGTGAGTGGCCGATGGCGTAACCGACCTTGCGGCACTCGTCTCTATCCTTGCCACCTGCGACGGCAATGGTCATGAACTTGGTGGCACCTTCACCGTCGCGAATGATCGCCTGCGCCAGCTCGACCGCGACGCCGATCACCGCAGCACGCAAATCTGCGTAACCGGGCGCTGCGGCATCAGCGAAATCAGCACCAGCCTGACCGGTAGCGATCAGGATGAATGAGTCATTGGTCGAGGTATCGCCATCGACAGTGATGCAGTTGAAGGATTCATCCGCCGCTTCGCGCACCAGTTGCTGCAACAGCGGTGTGGCGATACCGGCGTCGGTGGCCATGAAGCCGAGCATGGTTGCCATGTTCGGCTTGATCATGCCGGCACCCTTGCTGATGCCGGTGATGGTGACTGTCTTGCCGTTGATCTGCACCCGGCGCGAGGCGGCCTTGGCCACGGTATCGGTGGTCATGATGCCGTGTGCTGCGGCATGCCAGTGATCGGCCTGCAGGTCATCGACGCAACGCGGCAAACCGGCGATCAGGCGCTCAACCGGCAGAGGTTCGAGAATCACGCCAGTTGAAAAGGGCAGCACCTGCCGTTCTTCGATACCAAGTAATTTGCCGACGCCGGTACAGGTTTGCCACGCTGCCTGCACGCCGGAATCGCCGGTACCGGCATTGGCGACGCCGGTGTTGATCACCAGCGCACGAATCTCGCTACCCAGCTCGAGATGACGTCGGCAAAGCTGTACTGGTGCAGCGCAAAAACGGTTCTGGGTGAAAACGCCGGCCACATGGCAGCCGGGATCGAGTGCAAGCAGCGTCAGATCACGCCGGTCGAGTTTTCGGATGCCGGCCTCGGTGATGCCGAGACGCACGCCGGCAACGGGGTAGAGGGATTCGGCAGCGGGGGTGGTGTAATTGACGGGCACGTTTAACCTCTTTCAACGCAGAGGGCGCAGAGACGCAGAGAACGCGGAGAAAGGCAAAGATAAAGATTTATCTCTGCGCTCTCTGTGCCCCGAAGGAAATCCCCTTGGGGGACGTCTCTGCGCCCTCTGCGTCAAATGCGGTTAGTCCTTAACTGAGCTTACCGTGGCACTGCTTGTATTTCTTGCCTGAGCCGCAGGGGCACGGGTCGTTGCGGCCGACTTTTGCTTCGGCTTGAGCGGGCCGCTGAGCCGGTTCGCTGACCGGGCCATCGCCCTCGGCCAGCGCCTCGTCGAAATCGGCATGCTGATACTGGACGTTCTGCACATCGGCGTGCGGGGCGCTTTCCTCGACGTCTTCGGCTCGTACCTGCACGGTCATCAGCAGACGGGTGACGTCAATACGGACGGCGTCAAGCAAGCGTTCGAAGAGCTCGAAGGCTTCGCGTTTGTATTCCTGTTTCGGGTTTTTCTGCGCATAACCGCGCAGATGAATGCCTTGCCGCAGGTGATCCAGCGCAGCCAGATGCTCGCGCCAGTGCGTATCGAGGCTCTGCAGCATGACGTTACGCTCGAACTGGTGGAAGCTTTCAGCGCCGACCTGCTCCAGCTTCGCGACATAAGCCTCATCAGCAGCCTTGACAATGCGCTGCAGCATCTCTTCATCGCCAAGAGTCGGCTCGTTCTTGAACCATTCGGCCACCGGCAAATTCAGATGCAGGTCAGCGGCGAGCGCCTTTTCAAGCACGGGCAAGTCCCACTGCTCCTCAACGCTTTCAAGCGGCACGTGGAGGCGGAAGGTGTCATTCAGCACGCCCTGCCGCATGGCGGTAATGGTTTCGGAGATGTCGTCGGTTTCAAGCAGCTCGTTGCGTTGAGCGTAGATAACTTTTCGCTGGTCGTTGGAGACGTCGTCGTATTCGAGCAGTTGCTTGCGAATATCGAAGTTGCGCGCCTCGACCTTGCGCTGTGCCGATTCAAGCGAACGTGACACGAGCGGATGTTCGATCGCCTCACCGTCAGGCATCTTCAGGCGTTCCATGATCGACTTCAGGCGCTCGCCGGCAAAAATACGCAGCAATGCATCATCCAGCGCGAGGTAGAACCTCGACGAACCGGGGTCGCCCTGACGACCCGAACGGCCGCGTAACTGGTTGTCGATGCGGCGCGATTCATGGCGCTCGGAGCCGACGATGTGCAAGCCACCGGCCGCCACCACCTGATTGTGCAACTTCTGCCAGTCTGACCTGATCTGCGCAATTTGCGCATCTCTATCCGCAGCGGCGATCGCTTCGTCGTCGCGAATCAGTGAGATCTGCTTCTCGATACTGCCGCCCAGAACAATGTCGGTACCGCGACCGGCCATGTTGGTGGCGATGGTGACCATGCCGGGACGACCGGCCTGAATGACGATCTCGGCTTCGCGCGCGTGCTGTTTGGCGTTAAGTACCTGATGCGGGATTTTCTCGTGATCAAGCAAGGCCGAAAGCAGCTCGGAATTTTCGATCGACGTGGTACCGACCAGCACCGGCTGACCGCGTTCGCGACAGGCGCGCACGTCGGCAACGATGGCGTCGTGCTTTTCCTTGGCGGTACGGAATATCTGGTCGTTGTTGTCGATGCGCTGCATCGGCTGGTTGGTCGGGATGACCACCGTTTCAAGACCATAGATCTGCTGGAATTCGTAAGCTTCGGTATCGGCAGTACCGGTCATGCCGCTGAGCTTGCCGTACATGCGGAAGTAGTTCTGGAAGGTGATCGAAGCCAGCGTCTGGTTCTCGTTCTGGATCTTCACGCCTTCCTTGGCTTCGACGGCCTGATGCAGACCATCCGACCATCTGCGACCTGACATCAGACGACCGGTAAATTCGTCGACGATAACCACTTCGTCATTTTGTACGACGTAGTGCTGATCCTTGTGAAACAGGTTATGCGCACGCAACGATGCGTATAGGTGATGAATAAGCAGGATGTTGGCCGCATCGTAGAGGCTGCCACCTTCCGGCAATAGGCCAACGCGCGCAAGGATTTCCTCAGCGTGCTCGTGGCCGGCTTCGCTCATCAGGACCTGATGGCCTTTTTCATCGACCCAGAAATCACCCGGGCCGTTTTCTTCAAGACAGCGCTCAAGCATCGGCGCCACCTGATTCATGCGCACATAAAGCTCGGTATGATCTTCGGCCTGACCGGAGATGATCAGCGGCGTACGCGCTTCGTCAATCAGGATCGAATCGACCTCGTCGACGATGGCGAAGCTGAGCTTGCGCTGCACGCGCTCGCCCGACGAATAAACCATGTTGTCACGCAGGTAGTCGAAGCCGAACTCGTTGTTGGTGCCGTAGGTAATATCTGATGCGTAAGCCGCCTGCTTGGCCTCGTGATCCATCTGCGACAGATTGACGCCGACGGTGAGCCCGAGAAAGCGGTGCAGACGCCCCATCCACTCGGCGTCGCGACTGGCCAGATAATCGTTAACGGTGACCACATGCACGCCATTACCGGCCAGCGCGTTGAGATAAGAAGGCAAGGTGGCGACCAGCGTCTTGCCTTCACCGGTGCGCATTTCGGCAATTTTGCCGTAGTGCAGGACCATGCCGCCGACCAGTTGCATGTCGAAGTGGCGCATGCCGAGCGCACGCTTACCGGCTTCGCGCACCACAGCAAAAGCCTCGGGCAACAGCGCGTCGAGCGCTTCACCGTTGGCCACACGCGCCTTGAACTCGGCCGTCTTGCCACGCAGATCGTCATCTGAAAGCGCAGCAATTCCTGCCTCCAGGGCATTGATCTGGCGTACGGTCAGGGAATACTGCTTGATCAGCCGGTCATTGCGGCTGCCGAAAATCTTTTTGAGTAGGCCGGAAATCATTCTTGGGAAGGGGGATGCCGAAAAAACGCGATTCTACCACGCTGCGGCAAGCCGGCGCGGGCGCTGCAGTATCATGAAAAACGGGGAGAGGCTACTTGCGGCTGGCAGGCTTGCCAACGCCCACCTGCGCAAGCTTTGCGTCCTGACCGCTCTCGGCATTCTGTCGCAGGAAACGGGCGGGATTCTGCGCAGCTCCCTTGTAACGGACTTCAAAATGCATATGCGGCCCGGTCGAACGCCCGGTATTGCCACTGGCGCCAATGTCCTGCCCGCGTTTGATCACTTGCCCCGGCTTGACCAGCATCTTGGAAAGGTGGGCATAGCGCGACGAGAAATCATTACCGTGATCAATCTCGATGAGGTTGCCATACTGCGGGTGGTACTCGGCCGCCACGACAATACCGCCGGCGGCTGAAATAACGCGCGTACCAGGGTCAGCAACGAAATCAATGCCTTCATGCATGGCGTGCACACCCGCAATCGGGTCGAGGCGATGGCCAAAAGTGGAGCCAATATGACTCGCTTCGATCGGCAAAATGGTTGGCAGCAGGTTGGCCTTGATGCGCTTCTCCATCAATTGCGACTCAAGTGCCGTGAGGTCATCACTGCGCTGCTCAACGATCTGCGCCAGACGATCGACTTCGCGCTGCAGTTCGAGTGGCGACAGCGACTCGCTCGACACAACCAGAGGACCACCCTGCCCGCCCTTGCCGTCACTGACCTTTTCAGGCGCCTTGATCCCGGCAAGTGCCGAAACACGCTCCCCGAGCGAATCGAGACGCAACAGTTGCGCCTGCATCTCGCCCAATTTGACCGCCATGGTATTGAGGTTGTCGCGTACAAACTCCTGTGTTTTTTGCGTCTGCGCATGCTGCACCGAGGCCACCAGCCGCTCGGCAAAAGGCAGGTTGAAGCGAACACCGACCCAGGAGAACAGAAAAGACGTCAAAAAAGCCAGCAAAACAAAGCCGAACGCCGTCCCCAGCACCAGTCGCGGCGTGATCGTCAACGTTCTGGCGGTTGCCAGACGGTTGGATACGAGAATAATATGCAAGTTGCCTCTCCTCCAAGTTCCCGATGCAAAACTTACTCGAAAACTATCTCGAAGCAGCCGAAGGCGCCGGCAGTGTGCTGGCGCATGCAAGACTGCTCATGAAGCTGACGCATCTCTATGAAGGGATTGCGCCGGCACACCTCGGCCAGGCAAGTAGCGTAGCCAATTACAAGTCAGGAATTATTATTATTCACGCCATCAGTGGCGCGGTTGCTGCCAAGTTGCGCCAGATGGCGCCAAGACTGGCTGACGAATTTTCAAAGCGGGGGTTTGAGTGTACCGAGGTTCAGATCAAAGTGCAAGCCCGTGAAATTCAAAGCCAATCAAGGACTTCCACGCAAAAACCGCTGAGCCTCAAGACCAGCCGGGAACTCAGCAGCCTTGCCGGGTCGCTGCCGGCTTCATCCCTGCGCTCAGCACTCGAGACCCTGCTCGCACGCTCGGCTAGACAGGAATGATGGCAACTCGCTCAAGAATCATTAGCGCAAAAACCAGCAAAGCCACAATCAGCGAATAACGGAACAGCCGCCAGGAAAACTGCAGATATTTTGGATTTTTGGTCAGCAGATAGGCAAAAACCCCGCCCGCAACGAAAATAATCGTCAATACTGCCAGCAGGCGCAGCAACCACATGCAATGAAATCAGAAAGCCGGCTGCGCCAGCCAGCGGGAGACGGCCAACGGCGCCTGCGCCTGGTCTTCGAAACTGACGTATTCCCAGGCATCCTGATTGGCGAGTAGTTCGCGCGCCAAGGCATTATTCAGCGCATGACCCGACTTGTGCGCGGAAAACGAGGCCAGCAACGGGTGCCCAAGCAGATAAAGGTCGCCGATCGCATCGAGCACCTTGTGTTTGACGAACTCGTCGGCGTAACGCAAACCATCGCCATTCAGCACCCGGTACTCATCGAGCACCACGGCGTTTTCCAGACCGCCGCCCTGCGCCAGACCGTTTTCACGCAACCATTCGACTTCCTGCATGAAACCAAAAGTACGGGCACGGGCGATTTCACGTACGTAGGAATTTTCGCCAAAATCAATCGTCACTTCCTGCCCGGTACGATTAATCGCCGGATGATTGAAGGAAATAGAAAACGACAGACGGAAGCCGTCGTAAGGCTCGAAGCGCGCCCATTTTTCACCGGACGGGTCGCTTTCGCGCACCTCGATCGGGCGTTTGACGCGAATGAATTTCTTGGCCACCGGCTGCTCTTCAATACCGGCTGACTGAATCAGGAAAACAAAGGGCGACGCGGATCCATCAAGAATCGGCAACTCCGCCGCGTCGAGATCAACGAAGGCGTTATCGATCCCCAGCCCGGCAAAAGCCGACATCAAGTGCTCGATGGTGCCAACCTTGACGCCGTCACGCTCCAGACAGGAGCACATGCGCGTATCACCGACCATCAGCGCCGATGCCGGCAGATCGACCACCGGATCGAGATCGACGCGCCGGAAGACGATACCGGTATTCGGCGCAGCCGGACGCAAGACCATGGTGACCTTGGCCCCGGAATGCAGGCCAACGCCAACGGCGCGAATTAACGATTTTAAAGTGCGTTGCTTAAGCATGTGCTTGAAAAAA
>JBIJCY010000161.1:0-6642 GCA_044344385.1 Rhodocyclaceae bacterium
TTTGATGGCTACAAAGCGCCATCAATCATGCAGGTGCCCGGTGCGCGCGATGTCGCGGTCGAATTCTTCACCATGTCGAAGAGTTACAACATGGCGGGCTGGCGGGTTGGCTACATGGTTGGTAACAAGGAGCTGTGCAACGCGCTGGCGCGCATCAAGAGCTATCACGACTACGGCACCTTTACGCCGATCCAGATCGCCTCGGTGATCGCGCTCGACGGCCCGCAGGAGTGCGTCGAGGAAGTGCGGCAGCTCTATCAAAGTCGTCGCAACGTGCTCGCCAAGGGCTTGCACGAGGCAGGCTGGATGGTCGATGTGCCGAAGGCGTCGATGTACATCTGGGCAAAGATTCCCGAGGCTTACCGGAAAATGGGTTCGCTGGAATTTGCCAAGAAGCTGCTGGCGGAAGCCAAGGTTGCCGTGTCGCCCGGTGTTGGTTTCGGCGAATACGGCGATGATCATGTACGCTTCGCCCTGATTGAAAACGAGGAACGCACGCGGCAGGCGGTCCGTGGCATCAAAGACATGTTCAGAAAAGACGGTTTGCTGTAAGGCGGCTGATAATGAAAACCCCAATGAAACCCATACTCAAATCAAAAAAACTCGCCAACGTCTGCTATGACATTCGCGGCCCGGTGCTGCAGAAGGCCAAGCAGATGGAGGACGAGGGTCACAAGATCATCAAGCTGAATATCGGCAACCTCGCGTCGTTTGGCTTTGACGCGCCGGAAGAAATCCAGCTCGACATGATCCGCAACCTTCCTAATGCGGCGGGTTACTCGGATTCGAAGGGGATTTTTGCCGCCCGCAAGGCGATCATGCATTACACGCAGCAGAAGCACATCAAGGGCGTCACGCTGGAGGATATCTATCTCGGCAACGGCGTTTCCGAGCTGATCGTGATGGCGATGAACGCCTTGCTCAACGAGGACGACGAGGTGCTGGTGCCGGCACCCGATTACCCGCTATGGACGGCCGCCGTGAGTCTTTCCAGCGGCACGCCCAGACACTATCTGTGTGACGAAGCGGCCGGCTGGTTGCCCGATATGGCGGATATTCGCAGAAAAATCACGCCGAATACACGCGCCATCGTCATCATTAACCCCAACAATCCGACCGGCGCGCTTTATCCCGATAGCGTGCTGCTTGAAATCGTCGCCATTGCCCGCGAGCACGGCCTGATCATCTACGCCGACGAGGTGTACGACAAGGTCTTGTACGACGGTGCGACCCATACGGCGATTGCTTCGCTGTCGGAAGATGTGCTGACCATTACCTTCAACGGCCTGTCGAAGAACTACCGTTCCTGCGGTTATCGCGCCGGTTGGATGGTGGTGTCGGGCGACAAGCGCGAAGCCGGCGATTACATCGAAGGCCTGACCATGCTGGCATCGATGCGCCTGTGTGCCAACGTGCCGGGGCAATATGCGATTCAGACTGCGCTTGGCGGCTATCAGAGTATCGACGATCTGGTTGCCGAGGGCGGCCGCATGCGCCGTCAGCGTGATCTGGCTCATGAGTTGATTTCGGCGATTCCCGGAGTCACTTGCGTCAAGCCGAAGGCAACGCTGTACATGTTCCCGCGGCTTGATCCGAAAATTTATCCGATCGAAAACGACCAGGACTTCATCGCCGAACTGCTCGAAGAGGAACGTGTGCTGCTGGTGCAGGGAACCGGCTTCAACTGGCCGACGCCTGATCACTTCCGTCTGGTTTTCCTGCCGCACGAGGACGATCTGCGCGAAGCCATCGGTCGTGTTGCACGTTTTCTTGAAGGTTATCGCAAGCGGCATGGCACCTGAAATACAGATCGTTTCGGTCACCGACTCGTCTGGGCAGGTCGTTGAACCTGACTGGCTGGGGCGCGCCGAAACCGTGCATCGGCAGTTGCGGCCCACATTGCCAGCCGATTATGCGCGCCGTCTGGGCGAAGTGTTTGACAATGGCGGCCGCATGGTGCTGCTTGTCACGGGCAACTCGGTGCTCGGTGTCGCCCTCTGGCGGATTGTCGAGAACACGTATGAAGGGCGGCGCCTGTATGTTGATGATCTGGTCAGTGGCGAGGCAGGCCGCTCGCAGGGCGTTGGCAAACGTCTCCTTGGTTGGCTTGACGGTCAGGCGAAGGCGCTTGGCTGTGATGTGCTGGCGCTGGATTCCGGCGTGCAGCGCCAGCGGGCGCACCAGTTTTATTTTCGTGAGGGGATGCATATTTCCTCGTTTTGTTTTAGGAAGGCTTTGAAATAAATGAAACCGATCAACGTTGGACTTCTCGGCATCGGCACCGTCGGTGGTGGTACTTTTACTGTTCTTAAACGCAACGCCGAGGAAATCGCCCGTCGCGCCGGCCGGCCGATCCAGATCACGATCGTCGCCGACAAAAACGTCGAGCTGGCGAAACAGGTCACCGGCGGCGCCTGCAAGATCACCGACGATGCATTCGCTGTGGTCAATGATCCTGAAGTCGATATTGTCGTCGAACTGATCGGCGGCTATGGCGTGGCCAAGGAACTGGTGCTCAAGGCTATTGCCAACGGCAAGCATGTGGTCACCGCCAACAAGGCGCTGCTTGCCACGCACGGCAACGAGATTTTTGCTGCCGCGCAAGATAAGGGCGTGATGGTCGCTTTTGAGGCGGCAGTGGCCGGTGGTATCCCGATCATCAAGGCGCTGCGTGAGGGCCTTACCGCCAACCGTATCGAATGGATCGCCGGCATCATCAATGGCACGACCAACTTCATTCTTTCCGAAATGCGCGACAAAGGACTCTCCTTCGAGACGGTGCTCAAGGAAGCGCAGCGTCTCGGTTACGCTGAAGCCGATCCGACCTTCGACGTCGAAGGCGTGGACGCTGCGCACAAGCTGACCATCATGTCAGCCATCGCCTTCGGTAATTCGATGAGCTTCGACAAGGCGCACATCGAAGGGATCAGCAAGCTTGATGCCGTCGATATCAAGTATGCCGAACAACTTGGCTACCGCATCAAGCTGCTCGGCATCACCAAGCGTACGCCCGAAGGCGTCGAGTTGCGTGTGCATCCGACGCTGATTCCGGCCAAGCGCCTGATCGCCAACGTGGAAGGCGCGATGAACGCCGTGCTGGTCAAGGGCGACGCCGTCGGGCCGACGCTCTACTACGGCAAGGGTGCTGGCGCCGAACCGACCGCATCGTCGGTGATTGCCGATCTGGTTGATGTCACCCGGATGCATACGTCGGATCCCGAGCATCGTGTGCCGCATCTGGCCTTCCAGCCGAATGCGATGGTCGATCTGACCATCCTGCCGCTGTCCGAGATCATCACCAGCTACTACCTGCGTTTGCGTGTCGAAGACAAGCCGGGTGTGCTGGCCGACATCACGCGCATCCTCGCTGATCAGCAGATCTCGATCGATGCCATGATCCAGCGCGAGCCGGGGGAGGGCGAAGAACAGACCGATATCATCATGCTGACGCATCAGACGCGTGAGAAAAACATCGATGCAGCGATTGCCAAAATTGAGGCGCTGGCTGCGGTGACGGGCAAGCTGACGCGCCTGCGTCTCGAGGAACTGCTGTGAAACAGCTGCGCCGTAGCCTTGTCGTCGTCTCGTTGGCGCTGCTGGCGGCGTGCGAGTCGACGAGCACGCATCTTTTTACCTATGCGGCCCAGGGAACGGTGATTCAGGCGGATCGTCTGGTCAGCCAGTTTTTCGGCGGGAGCAGAGATCCTTTACCCTATGGCGGCCCGAACATTGCCAATCCTTTGTCGCGCATGCACGAGCGCTTTCCGGCGCTCAAGGTGCAACTTGACCTCGGTGCCGTGGGTTTGACCGAAGATGGCGATGTCGCTATTCGTGAAGCTGCCAGCGTAACGTCCGAACTGAAGAATCTGGTGCGTGCCGAAAACCGTGATCGTGCTGTGCTTTATACCGGGATGGCTGATGCAGTGGGGCACGGGAACGATATGCTGAGCACCTGGTTGCCCTATGTGGATGCTTCATTTGGCGCGGAATGGCAGAAACAGGCTCCGGCGGGCTGGTGGTTGCGCAACGAAAAGGGTGAATGGCGGCAAAAATAGACGCAAATTTCCGCAAGTCGGTGATCGCCATCGTGCGTGATCCCCCTTTAAGATTTGTGGTTATCTACTATTTACATCAAAGACATAGACCCGAAAGCGTTGGAGTATTACCGTTTTCCCTCACCTTAAATAAAAGGAGTTTCTCATGCACGCTTGCGACCAGCCCACACAGGAAGCCCTCTATCCGTTCGACGCGCGCGGTATTGCCAAGCGCTTCCGCCACGCCGCCATTTTTGGCGCGCTGGATGCCCTGATGCCCGGCGAAACCATGCGTTTCTGCAATGATCATGACCCGCTGCCTTTGCTCGCGCAATTGCAGGCGCGTTACGGCGAAGGTATTGAAATCAACTACGTTCAGCGTGAGTACGGCGCCATCGTGATTGATTTTGCCAAGAAGGGCTAAAACAGCTCGAGTAACGGCATGCTGATCTATCTGGGTCTGTCTGCCGTTACTGTTTTTTTTGCAGCGTTCGCGCTATTGCATTTTGGCGAACCGTCGTTTCTGGCGGCTGCCCATCTCGTTTTTGCCGTCGGCATCCTGCCGCTGATCTTCGGCGCGATTACCCATTTTGTTCCCGTCCTGACGCGTAGCGGCCCGGCGCATCGCTACGTGCTGCTCGCACCGCTATTGCTACAACTGGCGGGTTTGTCGGTGTTTCTGTATTTCTACGGCATGGCGGGAAGTTGGGCGTTGCATGCAGCGGCAGCTTGCGCTCTGCTGCTTGCTATTGGTTTTGCCGGCTGGCTGGTGCTGCGGGCCTTGCGCACGCTTGGCAAACCGCATCCGGGCTGGCGTTGGTATCTTGCTGCAATTGCCTGCCTGTTGGCATCGCTGCTGCTGGTGCCGGTCATGGCCTTGTGGCCCGGTGCGCATCATGAGCTGCGCTTGCTCCACCTGCATCTGAATACGCTCGGCTTCATTGGTTTGACGGCGATCGGTACCTTGCAGGTCTTGCTGCCGACCGTGCTGAGCGGGCCGGACGCCGAGGCAGCGGCGCGTCTGCGCCGTGATCTGCCGTTTGCCGTGGGTGGTGTGCTGGCCGTGGCGCTGGGTTCAGCGCTGTGGCTGCCGCTGGCGCTTGTTGGTGCGGCCTCGTTGCTGATGGTCGTGACGCGTATGGGGGCTTCCTGGTGGCGTCGCTATGGCTTGCGCAAGATTGCCGGCGATGGCGCTTCAGCAGCGTTGGCAGCCGCCTTGTCGGGGTTTTTGCTGCTCATCCTGCTTGGTGTCGGTCATGCCTTTCGTGTGCTCGGCGGGCAGGACGCCGTGCCGGCGTTTGTCGTTGCATTCCTCTTGCCGCTGGTGACGGGGGCGCTGTCGCAACTTTTGCCTGTCTGGTGTCACCCGGGGCGGCGTACCGAGGCGCGTGAGCGGATGCGGGGTGCACTGGTTAGCGGCGGGGTTCTGCGTTCGTTTCTTTTCCTTGCCGGCGGCCTTGTGCTGGCTGCAGGAAAAAATGAAGGGGTTTGGCTGGCCGCAGCGGGGATGTTTTTATTCCTCTTCGGCGTTGTCCGTGCGTTTTTTTTCGGCGCCAAAATTCTCGGTAAAAATGCTAACAAAACAGTTGGTTAAAGATTTTATCAAGATTTCTTCTCAAGATTTTCAGCGGGAATCCGTTTGTGATGCATAGACGCCAGATTTTGGTGCGGCAGATGGAGCATTCAAATGAACCACAATCAGTCATTCCCTGTTCATACGAGCCGGCCGGCAACACGTCGTCTGCATCGCCGCGTTTCTCTCTCTGTTGTTGCGCCACAGGTACTGGCTTGCGCTGTTCAGCCTAAACTGCAGCGAGCATTTGGCTTGCCGTTGGCGGTCGTGCGTGAGGCGGGCATGCTGGAACTGGTAGCAGCACAGGCGCGGATTTCCGAACTTGAAACGGCACTTGCCGAAGCCCGCAACGTTGCTATTACCGACCCGCTGACGGGCGCGTTCAACCGCCGGGGATTTGACGAGATATTTGAGCGGGAGTTGGCACGTTCGCTGCGCACCGGTTCCGGTTTGGCACTGGCGCTGATCGATCTGGATGATTTCAAACGCTTGAACGATACCCTCGGGCATCAGGCGGGTGATGACGCCCTGGTGCACCTCGTCAATGTGCTGCGCGGTGCCATGCGTCCAACGGATGTGCTGTGTCGCTTTGGTGGTGAGGAGTTCGTATTGCTGTTGCCCGACACCTTGCTGGCAGATGCAGAGGCTGCGATTACCCGCTTTAGAAATGAATTTTCCGCTCAAGCGTTGCCCGGCCACGACTATTTTCTCAGCTTCAGCGCCGGGGTGGTCGTCCAGACACCCGCCGAAACACTCGATACACTGATCGGCCGTGCCGATACGGCGACCTATGCGGCCAAGCGCGCCGGCAAGAACTGCGTGATTGCTGCCTGATTCTTGTTGCAACGGAGCACATTCCGGCACGCGTGGTGCGTGGGTCGGGTCGTGGTAAACTGCCGGCTTCCAACATATCCAGCCGCTTCCCGGTTACCCCCATGCGCTACCTTTCGACCCGCGGTGATGCTTCCCATTCGCCGTCCAAGACATTTACCGAGATCCTGCTCGGTGGCCTCGCGCCGGATGGTGGCCTTTATC
>JBIJCY010000162.1:0-6596 GCA_044344385.1 Rhodocyclaceae bacterium
CACAGGTGTAGGTGCCCTGATCACCGATCAGCGTGAAGGGCTTCTCAGTCAGCTTCGCGGTGTGGATGTGATCGAAAATCATCTCGGTTTCAAAGCGCTTCGCATGCTCCTCAAAGCGCTGCATCAGTTCCGGTCCTTGCACGCCTTGGGCATCTGCCGGCCAGTTGTCGACATCAGTAGTGGTCATCAACTGCCCGCCTTGTGCCATGCCGGTGATCAGCACCGGTTTCAGGTTGGCGCGGGCAGCGTAAACAGCGGCTGTGTATCCGGCGGGGCCGGAACCGAGGATCAGCAGGCGGCAGTGGCGGGTCGCTTGGGTCATTTTCGTTCGCTCTGTTAGTGGGTAAAGGGAAAATTATAACCGCGTACGTTGGCAAGTTCGCCTTTGAGTTTGCTTGGCAAAGTTGGAATATGTCTTATAATTACTCCGCAACTCGTTGAAAAAATTAACTTCATCAACTGAAGGAACATCCGATGCACGCTGAACAGGATCCGGGTAAAAAGGCACCGAGTCTGGTATTGCTGCACAGCATCCCGATGTTTGCCGGGGTGCCCGACGCACAGCTTGAACCGATAGCGCGTATGGCGATTCACCGCAAGGTGCCGCGCCATACGGTGATCGTGCGTGCCGGCGACAGTACCGATTCGCTCTACGTGATCATCAGCGGTAATGCGCGAGTGCAGGTCAGTGATGCCGAGGGGCGAGAAGTTATTTTGACCTTGCTGGGGCCTGGCGAGTTTTTCGGTGAAATGGGACTGATTGATGGCAGCCCGCGTTCTGCCGATGTTGTGGCCAGTGAGACGTGCGAGTTGCTGGTGATTGCCAAGGCTGATTTCAAAAAAGGCCTGGCCGACAATTTCGATCTGTGCCTGAACATCATGAAGAGCCTTGTGCAGCGTTTGCGCGAGGCCGATCACAAGATCGAGAGTTTGGCGCTGATGGATGTTTATGGCCGCGTGGCCAAGCTCCTTCTTGAGTTCTCGGTTGAGGAAGGTGGCGAGCGTGTCATCCGGCGCAAGCTGACCAAGCAGGACATTGCCAAGATGATCGGCGCATCGCGTGAGATGGTCAGCCGTGTCATGAAAGATCTCGAAGCCAGCGGCTATATTCGCGTCGAAGAAGGCCGTATCGTCCTCAACGAAGATTGATCGGCGACTTGGCAAAGTTGCCACAAAAAGCCGGCGCGAGTCCGCTCTTCCTTCAGTGGCTGCCGGTGGCCGGCTATAATTACCTTTTGTTCCGGTTTTCCTGATGGCTCTGTTGCAAAAATCGACAAGTAGTTCCGACACTTCTTCCAGCCCGCTTCCCGAGAAAATCGCGGTTGTGCTGCAGGAGTCCCGCTGGTTGGCACTGGTGGCGCTGGCTGTATTTCTTGGGCTGGCGCTGTGGGGCTACCACCGGGATGATCCCGGCTGGTCGCATGCCGTACATACGACCACCCTGCACAATCCGGCTGGCCGTGCCGGGGCCTGGGTGGCGGATCTGATGCTTTATGTCTTTGGCGTTTCAGCTTGGTGGTGGATCGTCCTGCTGATCGCTGTTGTCTGGTGGGGCTACCGCCGGCTGGACGGCTTGCGCACGGCAGACCGCCGCCCGCTGTACATCGCACTGGCCGGCTTCATCTTGCTGATTGTTGCCAGCAGCAGTCTGGAAGCCTTGCGTTTCTATACGCTCAAAACGCAATTGCCGTTTGCTCATGGTGCCGGAGGCATGCTGGGTATTGAAGTCAGCAAGGCGGCAGTGCGCTATTTGGGTTACACCGGTGCGACACTGACGCTGCTGGCGTCGCTGGCCCTTGGCTGGAGCATTTTTTCCGGCATGTCGTGGATCTCTGCCGCCGAGCGCTTTGGCGGGCTGCTCGAAGCGGCATTTACGGGGGTGCGCGATGTAATCGAGCGCTGGCAGGACCGGCGCATCGGCCGTGAAGTGGCGCGCGAACGCGAGGCGGTGGTTGAAGTCGAGAAAAAGCGCGTCGAAACGCACGAGCCGATATTTATCGAAGTACAGGCACCGGTCGCACCGCTGCCGTCGAAGGTTGAAAAGCGCATTGAACGCGAACGGCAGACGCCGCTATTCCCTGAAGCCGTTGTCGGCGGGATGCTGCCACCACTGCATCTGCTTGAACCGGCACCGCCGCAAACCGACCGGGTCAGCCCGGAAACCCTTGAATACACGTCGCGCCTGATCGAGCGCAAGCTGGCTGACTTCGGTGTGCAGGTGAAGGTGCTGGCGGCCTACCCCGGGCCGGTGATTACGCGCTACGAAATTGAACCGGCAATCGGTGTCAAAGGCGCGCAGATCGTCAATCTGGCCAAGGATCTGGCGCGTGCACTGTCGATGGTGTCGATCCGTGTTGTTGAAACGGTTCCTAGCAAGTCGTGTATGGCGCTTGAATTGCCGAATCCCAAACGGCAGATGGTGCGCCTGTCCGAGATTATTTCGAGCAAGGCGTATCACGACATGAGTTCGCCGCTGGCGATGACGCTTGGCAAGGATATTGGCGGTCAGCCGGTCGTCGTCGATCTCGGCAAGATGCCGCATTTGCTGGTCGCCGGTACGACGGGGTCGGGTAAATCGGTCGGCATCAACGCGATGATTCTCTCGCTGCTCTACAAATCCGAGCCCGATAAGGTACGCCTGATTCTGGTCGATCCGAAAATGCTTGAACTATCGATTTACGAAGGCATTCCGCATCTGCTGGCACCGGTGGTCGTCGACATGAAGCAGGCGGCCAATGCGCTCAACTGGTGTGTGGCGGAGATGGAAAAACGCTACAAGCTGATGTCGGCGATGGGGGTACGCAACATCGCCGGTTTGAACCATCGCATCAAGGATGCAGAGAAGGCCGGCGAGAAACTTACCAATCCGTTCTCGCTGACGCCGGAAGCGCCGGAGCCTCTTGTATCAATGCCCTATATCGTTGTCGTGATCGACGAGCTGGCCGATTTGATGATGGTCGCCGGCAAAAAGGTCGAGCAGTTGATCGCGCGACTGGCACAGAAGGCGCGCGCCTCGGGTATCCATCTTATTCTGGCGACGCAGCGGCCATCGGTCGATGTGATTACCGGCCTGATCAAGGCCAATATTCCGACGCGCATGTCCTTCCAGGTGTCGTCGAAAATCGATTCGCGCACCATTCTTGACCAGATGGGCGCCGAGGCGCTGCTCGGTCAGGGTGACATGCTTTATCTGGCCCCCGGCACCGGTTATCCGACGCGTGTGCATGGCGCCTTCGTTGCCGATGACGAAGTGCATCATGTCGTCGATTACCTGAAGAAAGCTGGAGCGCCGGACTACGTCGAAGGTGTTCTCAGCGGTGCCGGTCTTGATGACGATGGCGAGAGCGGTGGCGCTGATGGTGAGGGTGGTGCCGATGCGGAAACTGATGCGCTTTATGATCAGGCCGTCGAGATTGTGTTGAAGAATCGTCGCGCGTCGATTTCGTTGGTTCAGCGCCATTTGCGTATCGGCTACAACCGCTCGGCGCGCCTGATCGAGGCGATGGAAAAAGCCGGTTTGGTTTCCGCGATGGATGGCCGTGGTGGCCGTGAAGTCATCGCGCGTAAAGAGGAAAACTGATGCGTTTATTTGTTGCCGCGGCGCTTTGTCTGTTTGCCGCGCAGACCGCCAGTGCCGGCGCCATCGACAAGCTGCATCGTTTTCTCGAATCGACAAAAACCGTGCGCGCCGATTTTGCACAGATTGTTGTCGCTAAAAATGGCCGCAAGCCGCAGCAATCGACCGGCGTCATGATGTTCTCGCGCCCGGGGAAATTTCGCTGGCAGATCGAGAAGCCGTATAGCCAGTTGCTGGTCGGTGATGGCGAAAAAGTCTGGATTTACGACCCTGATTTACGTCAGGTTACGGCGAAGAAGGTGGGTGCGGCACTCGGTGGCACACCGGCTGCGCTGCTCGCTGGCGACAATGCTTTCGAGAAAAATTTCACGCTGCGTGAACTGGGTGATCGTGAGGGCATGGAGTGGCTCGAAGCAATCCCGAAAACACCGGATAGCGGCTTTGAAAAAATCACCCTGGGTTTTTCCGGCAACGACCTCAAGGCAATGGAATTGTTCGATAATTTCGGGCAGACGACGTCGCTGCTTTTTGCGCGGCTTGAGCGCAACCCGCCGCTCGCCGCTTCGCTCTTCCGCTTTACGCCGCCCGCCGGGGCGGACGTGATTGGCGATTAGAACTGCGGTGACAGATCTCTTTTCAACACCGCCCGACGTGCCGCTGGCCGAGGCTTTACGCCCGGCGACACTCGATGAGGTGATCGGTCAGCAACATCTGCTTGGCTCGGGCAAACCGTTACGCCTTGCCTTTGAAGCACGCAAACTGCACTCGCTGATTCTCTGGGGACCGCCCGGTGTCGGTAAGACGACGCTGGCACGGCTGATGGCCGATTCGTTCGATGCCGAGTTCATTGCGATCTCCGCCGTATTCTCCGGCGTCAAGGATATCCGTGAAGCTGTAGCCCGTGCCGAAGTGACGCGCGCGCAGAACGGCCGGCGAACCATTCTCTTCGTCGACGAAGTGCATCGCTTCAACAAGGCGCAGCAGGACGCGTTTCTGCCCTACGTCGAAGGCGGGCTGCTGACCTTCGTCGGCGCGACGACCGAGAATCCTTCATTCGAAGTCAACTCGGCTTTGCTGTCGCGTGCCTCGGTGTACGTGCTGCACCCCTTGTCTGCCGATGAGATGGGTCTGTTGTTTGAGCGTGCGTGCCGGCAGGCGTTGCAAGGGCTGGTTTTCGATGATGATGCCCGCTCGCGCCTGATCGGCCTCGCTGACGGCGATGCGCGGCGACTGATCAACCTGCTGGAGCAGACACGTACGGCCGCCGCAACGGCGGCAATCAGCAGTATCGACGGCGCCTTTATCGACAACACGCTGGCGCAAAATTTGCGCCGCTTCGACAAGGGCGGTGACGCCTTCTACGATCAGATATCGGCCCTGCACAAATCGGTGCGTGGCTCGAATCCGGACGCGGCGCTTTACTGGTTTTGCCGCATGCTCGACGGCGGCGCCGATCCGCGCTATCTGGCACGTCGTGTCGTGCGCATGGCGTGGGAGGATATCGGTCTGGCCGATCCACGCGCCGCGCAGATCGCCCTTGATGCCGCCAATACTTTTGAACGCCTCGGTTCGCCGGAAGGTGAGCTGGCGCTGGCTGAAGCCGTCCTTTATCTGGCCATGGCGGCCAAGTCGAACGCTGCCTACGTCGCGTATAATGCGGCGCGTGCTTTCATTGCCACAGACGGCTCGCGGCCGGTGCCGGCGCAATTGCGCAATGCGCCGACCAAGCTGATGAAGGATCTCGGCTACGGCAAGGATTACCGCTATGCGCACGATGAGGCCGAGGGCTACGCTGCCGGCGAAAATTACTTTCCAGACGAGATGCCGCCGGTCGAGTGGTATCGCCCGGCTGAACGAGGTTTGGAAATCAAGATCGGCGAGAAGCTTGCCCACCTGCGCGATCTCGATCGACGCGCAAAGATGAAAAGCCCTTTGGGCAAAACGAAAGATTCAGAGGACTGACCATGCTTGATATCCAGTTGTTGCGCACGAACCTTGATGCTGTTGCCGAACGCCTTGCTGCTCGCGGGTATACGCTTGATGCGGCGGCTTTTCAGGTGCTCGAAAACGAACGCAAGACTTTGCAGACGCGTACACAGGAGCTGCAGGCAGCGCGCAACAGTCTGTCGAAGCAGATTGGCATGCTCAAGGGCAAAGGCGAGGACGCCTCGGCGGTGATGGCACAGGTCGCCGCGCACAAGGATGAGCTGGATGCCAATGAAATCCGTCTCGGCGAGTTACTCAAGGAATTCGACGCCTTCCTCGCGCTGATTCCTAACGTGCCGCATGAGAGCGTTCCGGCCGGAAAGTCGGAAGCCGACAACGTCGAAACAAAGCGCTGGGGAACGCCGCGCAGCGATGACTTCACCGTCAAGGATCACGTTGATCTGGGCGAAGCGCTGGGTCAGCTCGATTTCGCCACGGCGGTCAAGATCACCGGCGCCCGTTTTTCCCTGATGAAAGGGCCATTGGCACGCATGCATCGGGCGCTTGCCCAGTTCATGCTTGATACGCACACCGATCAGCACGGCTACACCGAGGTTTATGTGCCGTATCTGGTCAATGCCGCCAGCCTGCTCGGTACCGGCCAGTTGCCGAAATTCGAGGAAGATCTTTTCAAAATACTGCGCGCCGATGCCGAGCCGCTGTATCTGATTCCGACTGCCGAAGTTCCGGTAACCAACATCGTGCGCGACGAAATCCTTGCGCCCGAAGCGTTGCCGATGAAACTTGTTTGTCATACACCGTGCTTCCGTTCCGAAGCCGGCTCGTATGGCCGCGATACACGCGGCATGATTCGCCAGCATCAGTTCGACAAGGTTGAGCTGGTGCAGATCGTCGCTGCAGAAAAGTCGCTTGAAGCGCACGAGGAATTGACCGGGCACGCCGAGCGTATTCTCGAACTGCTTGAACTGCCTTATCGCCGCGTCACGCTTTGCACCGGCGACATGGGTTTTTCTTCAGCCAAGACCTACGACCTTGAGGTCTGGTTGCCGGCGCAGAATACCTATCGCGAAAT